>CAMWQQ010000025.1 GCA_947176455.1 uncultured Odoribacter sp.
CACTTGATAATAAATGGATATGTAATGCCCATATTTCTCTTTCGAAGAGAACGACAAAGTTTATATGTTCATTAAAAAGTAAAAATTATGAAAAAAACGACTTTGATGTTGGGAATGTTGCTGCTGTTTTCAGTGGTGGCTTTGTTTTCATGTAAGGACGATGACGAGCAGAAAGTGTTTGGTGTGCTGACCGCCAAAATGATTACGGGCGACGGACGTGCTTACAATTGCGTGGTGGAGGCAGACCGCCTGATTAATTCAGCGGATAGTATGAAAATGGGAACGGATTTGTCTACGATTTCGTTGCAAATTGAGCCTTCCATGGGTACGGTCATGTATTATAACAACGAACCGCTGACCGAGGCAACGGTATTGAACCTGACCGAACCGTTGACGATTCAGGCTATCAATGGCAAAGATGTGAAAGCTTACCGCGTGGAGGCTGTGGTACAGACGGCAGAGGGTGCGAAGGTATCCAGCGATATGACGGCTACCGGATTGCGGAAGTTTTCATCTTATGATATTGCCTATTTCAAAGGAAAACTTTATTGCATCGGGGCGGATGTGGCAGACAAGAACGTAGGTTCAGCTACCTATTATCAGTTGTATTCTTCTGAAGACGGGGATACCTGGACAAAAGTCAATACGAATCCGAAAGTGATTGGCGGATTGGGAACAAAGTTGGTGGTGTTGAATAATACGTTGTTTGCTTTTGGAGGTTATCGTTATGGATTGGATGAGGATGGCAATGAAAATTCCACGACCTCTTGGTCAGGTGTAGAACCGATTTCTATGGATTGGGCTGCGATGTCTACGACAGACGGAACGAACTGGACGAATTTGGTAACGGGAGAGGAAGAAGCTGGAACAGTACCGACCGGAAGAATGTACCCGAATCTCTGTGTACATAACGGAAAGATTTATATGCACGGAGGGGGTATGTTTGGTTTTGGTCAGTTCCAAGGTATGAGCGAAAGAAATTTGTGGACAACAACAGATGGAAAAACATGGGAAAATGTAATGGCAACAAGTGAAGTGATGCCTATACGTTATGCCGAAGCGTTATTCTTTTTTAATGGCAAATTGTGGATGTTGGGTGGTGTTCAAAGTTTTCTTTCTTTTAGTGGAATAAAGAAAGACATTTGTTCATCAGCTGACGGCGGTTTGACTTGGGTGCAGGAAGTAGAAGATGTGACGACCGGAGCTGCTGGGGATTTTACACCGCGTTGGGGAGCCAAAGTGGCTGAACACAACGGTGTATTGTATATGATTGGTGGTAGCACATTTGATGCAGAGGGAACACAGGCTATGATTGCTGATATTTTGCGTTCTACGGACGGCAAGACGTGGACGGCTTTGGATGAAGCAGACCAGTTGCCCAATTTCGAGGGACGCGTGAACCCGATTCTGGTGAACGGAAACGGTAGTTTGTTGTGGATTTTTGGTGGTACGAAAGAGTTTACTGGAAGCTATGGAGAACCGACTGAGCTGTATTTCGATGCTTGGCAGAAAGTCATCAAGTAAGTAGCCTATATTAATATTTGAAGATAAACCTTATACGAGAGGACAGATGAAGAGATTAATAATCGGTTGTTTTTGGTTGGTGTGTTCGTTGTGGGTGTATGGACAGGAGCGGGTGCAGGTGACGGGTGTGGTGACCGACGAAAACAAGGAGTTTATGCCGGGTGTCTCCGTTGTGATTAAAGGCACGAGGATGGGAACCGCTACGGATATAGATGGTCGCTATACTTTGTTAGTCAAAGAGAGCGATGTATTGATGTTTTCCATGATAGGCTGTGAGACACAGAACATTCCGGTGGGCGAACAGCGCGTTATTAATGTGGTGTTGAAAGCGGATAAGGTAAGTCTTGAGGAGGTAGTGGTAACCGGTTATGGCCGTCAGGAACGGCGGGACATAACCGGTTCCGTCTCTTCCGTGAAATTGCCGGAGCGCAAGTCTTTCATATCTGTCGACCAGATGTTGGCAGGACAGGCGCCAGGCGTGTTTGTTTCCGCTTCTTCGGGAGCGCTGGGTTCCGCGAATCTGCTGACCATCCGTGGCGCAGCATCCATTCTGGGGGACAATAACCCCTTGTATGTCATCGACGGAGTGCCTATCTACGGTACCGACCGCGACGCCAATGGCGTGAGCACTACCGGTGGATCCATTCCGGGCATCAGCATGGGAGGTATGCAAGTGGGAGGCGGTTCGCTGAAATATAATTATGACGTGACGGGTACTTTTGAGAAAAATCCGTTGACGGCGTTGAATCCGGACGATATTGAGTCTATTGAGATTTTGAAGGATGCGTTTGCAACGGCTATTTACGGCTCGCGGGGTTCTGCGGGTGTGATTTTGATTACCACCAAGAAAGGTTCGCGTGAGCGGACAAAGGTGGATGTGACGTATTCGATGTCGTTAGACAGGCCTATCGGCAAGTTGGACTTGTTGAACGGTGAGGAGTATAACCGGATTTATACGATGTTGTACCCGAATACGCCTTTTACTTCTCCGTATGATACGGACTGGCTCGACGAGGTGACGCGCACCGCCGTGGGGCATAGCGTTTCCGCTTCGGTTTCGGGCGGAACGGACAGGACGAATTATTTTGTGAGCGCTTCGATGAACGACAACGAGTCGTATATCATCGCCAATCGGCTGAAGCGCTATTCTGCGCGTATGAATCTGGACACCAAGTTGGGACGTTATGCCGACATGGGTGTGAATGTTTCTATTTCTCAAGTAAATAACGGGGCGCTGAGTGCGCCTAATATATATTCGTTGGCGGTGAGGAAAGCGCCTAATTTGCCGGTATATGACGAGGATACGGGCGGTTATTTTTACGGCTATGGCAAGAATCCGAGGGGTTATCTGGAGGCGTACAACCCGGTGGCTACCGCTCGTGAAAACAAGGAAAAGGCGATTGACAGCCGGGTTATCGGGAATGTGTATCTGGAGGTGAAACCGACGGATTGGTTGGCGTTGAAGACGGAGTTGGGAACGGATATGAATGAGTCGCGTAGCAGTATCAAGAAAGCGGCGGTACCGTTGTCAGGCGTGATTCAAAACCAGGCGCAGGAGTCGGTAGGACAGAAACGGCGCTTTGTCGTGAACAATACGATTAATTTCCATTGGTATAATGATCATCATTTCCTGCAAGGGGTGTTGGGACAGAGTTATGAGACCTCGACGGAATATAGCAATTCTATCGTGGGGAGCGGTTTTTTCAGTCCTGACCTGATAGGCGTGGGGGCGGCTCCGGAACGGCGAGTATCGGGGGGAGGAGAGCAGAAGTGGGCGTTGTTTTCGGCATTTGCGCGGGTGAACTATCAGTTCAACCGGCGGTATATGGCAGGGGTGACGTACCGGGTGGATGGTTCTTCTCGTTATAACAAGGACAACCGTTATCTGGGAACGCCGTCGGTATCGCTGGGGTGGCTGTTGTCGGAGGAAGGGTTTATCAAGAACAGTGCTTCTTGGATTTCCAATCTGAAGTTGCGCGGTTCCGTAGGTTGGTCGAGCAAGGACAGCAACAGTGGCTATTACGGTGCGCAGGCGGTCTACAAGGTCAATTCAGTGAACTACGGTGGCAACAGCTATCTGATGATGTCGCAGCCGGGAAATACGAATTTGAAGTGGGAAAGGACGGTGACGTATGATGTGGGGTTGGACGCCACAGTGCTGAACAAGCGCATCGAGTTTGTGCTGGATTATTATTACAAGCGCACGACGGATATGTTGTTCAGTTCCGACCTGCCGGGCTATACGGGGTATTCCAAGCAAGACCAGAATATCGCGGATATGCAGAACCAGGGCGTGGAGTTGCGCCTGACGTCGATGAATTTCGACCGTCCGGAGTTCAAGTGGATGACGACGCTGAATATGTCCCGGAATACGAATAAGATTTTGAAGCTGAATTTCTCTGGCAATCAGTTGGATTATGCGAATACGACGTATAAGTATTATGCTGTCGGAGAGCCGATTGCACAGTTTTTCCTGCACGAATGGGGTGGCGTGAACCCGTTGAACGGTAACCCGCAGTGGGTGTTGGCGGATGGAACGTTGTCGGAGGTGCCGCCTGCCTCGAACTATGCTACTTCGCGGGACAATATGAAGGTGTGCGGTTCCGGTCTGCCGACGTTCTACGGGGGTTTGACGAATAATTTTATTTGGAAGGGTTTCGAACTGAATTTTATGTTCACGTTCGCCGTGGGCAATAAGATGATGAATTCAACGCGCGCGACGCTGTTGACCTATACGACATCCGATGCCTATAATCTGGGCAAGGAGATTCTGGAGGCATGGCAGATGCCGGGACAGGTGACGGATATTCCGAAACTGAAGAATGCTTCGGTCATCAACAATTATGACTATACAGTAGCCGTGACGACTACGCGGTTCTTGGAAAACAATTCATACTTGCGCTTGAAGCAGCTGGAGTTGGCTTATTCGTTGCCGTCGGATTTGCTGAGGCGGACGAAAGTGTTCAATATGGTGCGGGTATTTGTGGCAGGCACGAACCTGTGGACGGTGTCGCCTTATTCGGGACTTGACCCGGAGGTGAGCGCTTTCGGTTCGTCGGTAACGGCTGCAGGGTATGATAATATGACGATGCCGCAGAGCCGGAGTTTTCAGTTTGGTGTAAGATTGGGATTTTAAAAGAAGTGACTATGCAGAAGAATATATATCAGTGGGCTGTTTTAGGTCTGGGACTGCTGTTTGGGGGGTGCAACTTGGATTTGGCTCCCGAGAATGTGATGGTAGACCAAAATGTGTATAAGAACGAGACGACGGCGGAGGCGGCGTTGTTAGGCGCGTATGTGCGTTTGAATTCCTTTTTTGCCGGTGCTCCCAACGACCAGAACAATTACGCCAATGCGGGTTATGGTTGCCTGTTGGGGGATTTGGGTACGAATAATTTAAAGGCGCAAACGCAATCTACCAGTTTCCTGCATGTCGAGGAGGCGGAATATACACAGGATGACCATGAGGGGTTTATCCGTGCCGTGTGGACGAGCGGTTACAATGCCGTGGACTACGCCAATAATGTCATTGCGGGTGTAGCGAAGTATGGAGCTTACAATGCGGACAAAATGGCTCAGCACATCGCAGAGGCGAAGTTCCTGCGGGGATATGAATATTTCTTGCTCTTGCAGTTGTTTGGCGATGGAGCGTTGACCAGCAATGCCAACGGACTGGGGTTGGTGATTCGCACGACTCCTTACGACGGTTACGACCCGGACGAGGTGCAAGAGCGTACGACGGTGCGTGAGGCATACGAATTGATTATACGGGATTTGACGGAAGCTATTCGTGATTTGCCGGATGCAGTACCGGGAGTGACCTCGCGGATCCGTGCCAACAAGAGCGTGGCGCGTGCCCTGTTGTCAAGGGTATATCTCTATCGCGGTACGTATGGCAACGTAAGGGAGGATTTGCAACTGGCGGCCGACTTGGCGGATACCGTGTTGCAACATGGCGCTTATTCCTTTGACAGCAGTCATGAAGCTTATCTGAAAGGGCTGTTTCCGCAGAATGTGGAGGTGGAAGGAGCATATCCCAATCCGGTGTTGAGTAACAACGAGGTTTTGTTTTTCCAGCCGAGTGGCAACAGTGTGGAGAATTACAGTCACGGGCTGACTTCTTATTTTAATAAGGCGTCTTTTTACATCGAGGATGCGAGTTTCTATGATGCTAACGATTTGCGAGGGCTGGGCGGATTAATAGGTACGGGTACTTCTACCAACAATGCGTCGCTGAATACATCGTTGAAGTATAGCAGTGGAGGCGGTTATAACGATGTGATGTATCTGCGTCTGTCGGAAGTGAAACTCACGTATGCGGAGGCGGTGACGCGACTCTCCAACAGCGTGCGTGCGGATGCCGTGGGGCATTTGAACGATATCCGTCGTCGTCCTTTTACGGAGGAGAACAAACCGATGGCTTATACGACCGCTTCGTTTTCCGGTGCGGTAGAACTGATTGACGAGATTCTGCTGGAGCGCCGGCGGGAACTTGCCTACGAGGGACATTACCGTTGGGATTTGATTCGGACGGGACGGGCTTTGCGGAACGTCGAGTTGCCGGACAATCGCAAGAATTTCCCGGTGCCTCAGTATGAGATAACGATTTCCGGCGGAGTCATTCAGCAGAATAGCGGTTTTTGATGTAAATCTGTTTTCAAATAGTTTTTAAATGATAACGAATATGAATAAGTCATTGATTTTTGTGTGGGCGCTTTGTTTGTCGGCAGTAATGTGTACGCCTGTAAAGGAAAAGACCATTACCATTAAAGGTAAGGTGCAGTTTCCCGACACTCGTTTCCAGATGCAGATTGTCGAGCGCAACGGTTTCGACAAAACCATTATTGATTCCTGTGATGTGCGGGAAGACGGGACATACGAGTTGACCATGAAGGTGGAGCGTCCGGGTGTATACACGCTGGATTGCCAGCATTGGCAAGGCGTTCAGTTCTGGGCGGAGGACGAGGACTTGGAAATTGACTTCCGGGGTATGGATACGGCACGCATCAAAATCAAGAATCCGCCTTACGTGCATATCCGTGGCGGTTTGAACAACGAATTAATGAACCTGATGAACTGGGACGCTTTCCGCAATTATCAACTGATGATTGGCGGTTCTCGCCTCGTGTACGGTATTCCTGGATTGGATGCTTCGGCAAAGCAGGAGGCTTCCGGCAAGTTTTATTCCATACTGGGTGACGAATCGCAGGCACGGATGAGGTATCTGGCGGAACATTATGGAGACCGCAACAGCGTGCTTGCCGTTTTGCCCTCGTTGCGCGGAGAGGCAAACGCCGAATTGGTGGAACAGGTGCTTGCCCGTTTGGAGGCAAAGAATCCGAACTATGCCCCGCTTTTGAAATACAAGGCGGATATGGCGGAAGCGAAAGCACAAAAGGCGCGTCTAGCAGAAGGCAAGGTTGCGCCTGCTTTTTCCTTCCCCACGCCTGACGGCACAAGACAGTTGGGACCTCAGGATTTCAAAGGAAAAATTCTGGTGCTTGATTTTTGGGCATCCTGGTGCGGTCCCTGCCGGGCGGAAATTCCCAATCTGAAGGAGGCATACAAGGCGTTTCATGGTAAAGGCGTGGAATTTTTCAGCGTTTCTATTGACAAAGACGAGAAAGCATGGCGGAAAGCGATGAAGGAAGAAAATATGCCCTGGGAACAAGCTCAAGCGCCGGGTGCCGGAAAAGAAGTGATGAAACAATACCAATTCTCCGGAATTCCTTATATCTTGGTGCTCGATAAAGAGGGACGTATCGTGGGAAAGAATTTGCGTGGCAAAGCCTTGTCCGACAAACTCCAGGAATTGGTGAGCGGCAAGAAAAAGGAGAGCATAGCTATGCCGGCTATGGGAATGTAATATAACAGAATAAATACGAGAAAATGAGAACAGTGATTTTGGGAGCATTGATTATGCTCATGACGGCATTTGCCGTCGATGCTCAGAACCGGAGCATCAATTTTGAACAGACAAAGGAGTGGAAAAAGGTGGTCAAGAAGGCGAAGAAAGAAAAGAAGCTGATTTTCGTTGACTGCTACACCTCTTGGTGCGGTCCTTGCAAAATGCTGGCGAATAACGTCTTCACTCAGGATGCCGTTGCCGATTACTTCAACGCTCACTTTGTCAATGCGAAGTACGATATGGAAAAGGATGCCGATGGGGTCATCCTCAAAACCCAATTTGCCGTAAAAGCATTCCCGACACTGGTGTTCGTAGACCCTGTAACACAGAAAGTGGTTCATCGCCTTGTGGGAGCTGGTTCTGCCGACTGGTTGATTGCCAATGCCAAAGTTGCCAATGATCCTCAAAACAACCTTAGCGGTCTGATGAAACGTTATGAGGCTGGCGAACGGGGAGCCGAATTTCTCAGCACCTACCTTTCCGCTCTTGCTTCCGCTTATATGACTGAGGAACAGGGGACGGTGGCTGTCGAGTATTTGGGCAAACTTTCCGATGAACAACTTGCCACCAAGGAGAATTGGGAACTGATCAAGAAGTATGTGAGCGACCCCCTTTCCGCACCTTTGAAACAAGTGCTGGCAAACCGCGAGAAGTTTTATGCACTGGCGGGCAAAGAGGTGGTGGAATACAAGTTGGAAAACTGCCTCAAAGGAGCGTCCATGGCACTTTCCATGTGGCGTCCGGGACAAGGTTCGGACTTTGACGAACGACGCAATGCGGAGATGCTTTCTTATCTCCTTTCCATTGACCATGCGGCGGCTCCGGAAGCCCTTGCCAATCTTTATACGGCAGCTTACATCCGTAAAGGCGATTTCCGTGGCCTGCTTGACAAGATGAAAGAGGTGCTCTCCTACAATCTGTTCCGCAACGGAATGGGCAAAGATTATTTCCAACGCAACATCGAAGCATTGTTGCTTTGTGACGACAAGGATCTTGTGGAGGAAGGTATTGCATGGATTGACCGCGTATGCGCTGATACTCCTGATTATTTTGCCAAGGCTAATTTGATGAATTCCAAGGCTCGTTTGCAGACCAAAATCGGGGATACCCTCGGTGCCGACAAGTCCAAAATGGAAGAAGAGAAGTATGCGAAAGAGGGAGAGAGACGGAGTGGCGGACGGGCTATCCGTGCCATGAGAATGAATTGATGATTATTCATCGCTTTCTTTGTAATCGTTGCGCCTTATGACGCAACGATTATTTTTTGTATATGCGCTTCTTGAAAAAAGGATGTTTAACCGATATTTTACCAAACAGAAATAAAAAACGTTGCAACGGATCTATGATTTTGTTGGAGATAAATATTTATAATATGTCTTTTAATCAAAAATTCAGTCGAATTAAACTGATAAATGATGGTACTTTGCCCTAAAATCGCATAAAACGCAAACAAAACGTCTTATTTTCATTGTTTTCTGCTTTCTAACGATTCAAGATTTATTTGCTACTTTTACACCCACAATAGTTAATGTATGGAGTAATGACAAGAGACAGCAATCACATCAAGTATTTCATTACTGGAAAATTGGAAAATAATGTGAATCGTCAATCCGTTATTATATTATGACAATAGAAGACATAAAGAAACTAATAGCAAAAGACGAAACCCGTGTGCTTGAACTGAAAAAGACTACGGGTGAGTTAATCAAAGGAATGCAGGCTCTGTGTGCCTTCTTAAATTCGGATGGTGGCTGGTTGTTTTTCGGAGTGACACCTAAACTCGATATATTAGGGCAAAACATAACCGATAGTACCCAAAGGGAAATTGCCCATGAAATGACAAAGATTGAGCCTGCTATCAATTTGCCTATTGAAATTGTGGAGATTCCTGAACGACCAGGATGCAGTGTCATTGGAATACATTGCGATGCTGCTAAATTTGGTGATGCGCCATATACATACGATGGAAGGGCATACTATAAGGTTGAAAGCACAACGGTACAGATGCCACGTTCAATGTTTGAAGAACGGTTGCGTCGAAGTAATCCAAGTCGCTTTGCATGGGAAAGCCAGACACCGGATAATCTTCATTATGATGATTTGGATGAGGGACGCATTAAAGGGGCTGTTTCGTATGGTGTGGACAAAGGGCGTATGCCTGCTTCTGCCATGACAGAATCCACATGGTCATTGCTTGACAAGTTCGCAATGATTGAGGACGGAAAGATTAAGAATGCAGCTGCCGCATTATTTATTAAACGTCCTACAGCCTATCCGCAATTCTTGTTGCGAATGGCAAGATTCCGAGGTGTTGAAAAGAAAGCATTTGTTGATAATATGAGGGTAAAGGGAAATTTCTTTGAATTGCTTGATGCCGGTATGGCTTTTTTATTCAAACACCTTTCTCAAAGTGGAGTTATCAAAGGGGTTCGCAGGGAAGAGCAATTGGAAATACCTGTAGAGGCTTTAAGAGAGGCATTAACGAATGCTTTGTGTCATAGATTAATGGATTCGCCAAGTGGTAGTGTTGGCATTTCCGTCTTTGACGACCGAGTAGAAATAGAAAACACGGGACACTTGCCTAACGAGTTGACGACAGAAACAATTAAACTACCTCATCGTTCATATCCACAGAACCCGATTATTGCTGATACATTATACCTAACTGCCTTTCTGGAAAGTTGGGGTACTGGCGTTAGTCGTATCGTTAATTCTTGTAAAGCAGTTGGCTTGCCAGAACCCGAATATGGAACTGATGGAGCATTTGTTTGGATTACATTTAAACGTCCCAACTCTGTTACTAACTTAGACACTAACTTAGACACTAACTTAGACACTAACTTAGACACTAACTTGAACACTTATTCTGTCTTGTCTGATAAGCAAAAAGAAGTGTTGGCATACTGCATTATTCCAAGAAGCAGTCGCGAGATCCTGGAACATATTGGTGTGACAAACCATTCTAAAAATAGAGATAGATTTGTCAATCATCTTGTTAGCAAAGGACTTTTAGAGAGAACCGTTCCAGACTCTCCGAATTCCCCATCGCAAAAATATATTGTGAAAAGAGTGTGAACCAGAGTGGAGATCCGTTTGAAAATGCCATCGCGGAACGTGCCAACGGAATACTCAAAAACGAATGGCTGTAGGTAATTCTTGTCTCCGAAAAGGTACATCGGAAAAGAAAAAACCTTTCTAAAACGTTCGTTTAGAAAGGTTTTGCTTGACTTGACGCCAGTTAGCGTTCTTTTTGTGATCCCGTGGGGACTCGAACCCCAATCAAAGGAACCGGAATCCTTCATTCTATCCATTGAACTACGGAACCAATGGTGACGCAAAGATAATAAAAAATAAAAGGGAAACTCACAGTTCCCCTTTTATTTTTTATTGTTTTTAGATTATCTGGTCGCTTTCTTCCGGCTACCATAGTTGACTTTCAAGGAGTTCGCCTTACGCAATTCCTGTTTGATGTCTGTAACAATACCCATTGTCACATCCTGGTCAACTTTCAGGTTGTTCGTAATGCTGTTTCTATCCTCTTCTTTTCTGCTTTCGCGTTCTGATGCGACAAAAGCCTGCAAATCCTCAACGCCAGCAAAATGGTCGTTCAGCTGAATACGGGGTTCCGTACCATAGGCGCCTTGGAATTGATCCTTGGGTTTTCCTACGTAGATGTTGCTTACCAACGCCTTTTTCTCCAGCTTGACGGTCTGTGTCGCTTCGGGCATGCCATTGTTTACCATCAGGGAAACTTCGCGCATGGTGGTACTCACCATAAAAAAGAACAGCAACATAAATACGATGTCAGGCAGAGATGCCGTAGAAATTGCGGGCGTCTCTCTTTTTCCCTCTTTTTTAAATTTTGCCATTATTTTTTCCCTCCTATAACATTTGGTTCTGCCTCCGAAACCAACATCGGGATGACGTCTTTCACTGCATCCTGTTGTTCCGGCGTCAATTCATTGAAATTCTTGCCCCATTTCTCGTTAGCCTTCATGTTTCGCATTTCATTGAAAGCTGCCGTGAGCTGGTCTTGTACTGCAACATATACCCGATAAGATGTTCCCCGGTCACTTTTCAGTGAAATAAGACCTTTAGAAACTTCAACCTGTCCGAACATGTCAATGTTTTTCAGCTCTTTTGAAGGTAAATCGCTTCTGTTGCCCGGGTTGAGGATGAATTCTATCGTTCTTTCCTTTATCGTGCTGACATCCGCGGGGCTGTCATTGATCATCACCATATCATTCTGGTTCACCAGAATTTGCAGGATGTTTCTTTTCGCAACCTCCGGTGCTTTTTGATTTTCTGGCTGATAGGGCGGAAGTCTCCGATAAAGACCGGAATCCACATTCATCGTTGTCGTAGCCAAGAAGAATACAAGCAACAGGAATGCGATGTCGGCAGTCGAAGTGGCATTAATTTCTGGTGTTTTCTTTGCCATATTCCTTTAACATTATCATCTACTCCCCCGAAGGGGAGCAGCATTATTTCACTCTTCTGTAAATCTCAGTTCCTACAATCGCCAGGACGGTACCTGCGAAAAGGAAGTACATGGTATAGATGATGGTATCTGACAGAATCAGCATGGACGGAACGTTGTCCGGACCGTTGTAACCGATGAGTTTCATCGGCGTACCATCTGCCATGGCGTAGGCAATCAATACCACGACAACTACGACTGCCAGTCCGATGATGCTTTTGATGGCTTGTTGCGGACGAGTGAACAGGCGAATGATCGGGAAAATGAGAGCTGAGACAATGGCTATACCAAACAGGATATATGCCCAATTCAGCAATGTTGACGTATATACAGGCGTGGGGTAGACTTGGTTTGGCACTTCACCGCCAAACATAAACAGGCACAACAGCACGGCTGTAATGGCAAACATTACAATGGTCAATATATTTAATATTTTTTTGCTACTCATGGTTTATTTGTTTTTTTGCTCGTATTTAACCAGAATATCCAACATGCTCACGGAAGCATCTTCCATGTTGTTCACGATACCTTCTACTTTTGATACGCAATAGTTGTAGAATACCTGCAGAATCATGGCAACGATCAAACCACCTACGGTCGTAATCAATGCCACCTTGATACCTCCTGCAACCAATGCCGGACTCATATCACCAGCTGCCTGAATCTGGTCGAATGCCTCGATCATACCGATTACTGTTCCCAAGAATCCCAACATCGG
>CAMWQQ010000026.1 GCA_947176455.1 uncultured Odoribacter sp.
TGTAGCAATCCATAAAGACCAGTTTGTTTTCGGCTTTCGCCTGTTCTTGGGCTTCATCGAGCGTGATGTTCCGAAAGGCGACGCCTTCTTGGGCAACCGATACACCCCATGCCCAAAGGCACAGCAGTAAGATAGAAATGTGTCTCATCATGTAGTTTTATATAATCTGTTGTTTATCGGCATAAAGAAAGGGTGTATGAGTACCCTCTCTTTGCCGAAAATAATGAAATGTCAGTTTACCGTATTGCGGACGCAACGCACACGCATTAGAATATTCAAAGGTGTTGTTCCACGGTAAACGGAGGACTGAGTGGCTATGATTTTGCGAAAATAAACAGTAGGCACTTGCAAGCCATTGTTTTCTTTCTCGGTAGCCGACCAAAAATAACCGCATTCATCGATATTCGTCAAAATAATATCATAACCGTAAGAACCCGATTGCCAAGCACTACCGGAAAGTTGTAATCCCATTCCTAGACCGTCTTCCCCTTGTCGGAGCAACGTTGCCACTTGGTCGCCACGCCATCCTTCCTTATCGGCTTCTTGTTGCGACATACCCAAAGCCATTTCGAGTTCTTTCCAATCCTCGTCTGTCGGCAAACGCCATCCTTCCGGAACCATCTCTTCCAATTCTTCCCACATATATAGATTACCATTCGTTTCGAAATCCGCCTGCATATCGAAATCTATAAATTGGGATTCTACAATCTGTGCTTCACCCTCGTCGTCCCTAAATGCTCCACCATATTCTCTTTCGAAATAAGGTGTCCCATATTTCAGGTTGGAGGTCATCCAATCCAAATCACCTATACGTATCCATCCATAAGTATGACCATCCCGTTCATCCACAAACTCGCCGGTAGCTACCGGACGGATATCCGGCAATTTATCGTCATCACATGCAGAAAATGTGACAACACACAATATGATTAATATCAGATATTTCCCCATAATTTTAAAATTTAATGCCGGTTTCATCCACCAGCGGTTTAAGAATATTGTATTTTCTCATGATAACGTCGTAGTCCCCATATAAGTCTTCAAACTCTTCTGCTGTCATTCTCAGGCATGCTTTGATATATGAAATTACATCTTCTTTTTCCGAGGGGGTATACCTTGCATCTGTATTTATAAGAAACCCCAGTTCTTTCAATTCTTCCATTCCCGTCTCACCTAATCCGTAAGGTATGTCATACCAACTCTTATTATACTGATATCTTCTCATAACTTTAAAGAAAGCTTCGGCTTTCCCTCCAGAATAGTAATAAGTCGCATCTCCACCCCAATTGGCAAGTATCATTTCACAACACAAATCTTGAGCAAGCGTTTCTTCGTCTTTTTTGCCTTCCCATAATTCACTCAGGTTCAGTGCTAGGCAATTGATATTGGAAATCGTCAACGGTGATGACGAATATTCCCAAACATCTTCTTCATGGGTGTACTGGTTGATTTTCCGGACGGCTAATACAGAGTAAGGCAATATATCCTTGACATAAGGAATCAGGTAGTCTGATAAAAACTCAGAAGCCTTTTCCTGTTGTTTTAGCTCCAGATATTCAAAACGAAGACGTGCCTTTCCAACTGACGTCATATTCCAGTTCAAGTCCACTAATTCCGTTTCATAATACGGTTTACCATAAGCATCCAATCCCTTGTACTCATGTTTTAATGTGTCATTGAACAAAAGGTAGCATCCTGTGGCTTTGTAAAATTCCTCACGTAGCTTGGAGGTTTGGTCGGTAGCACCTGGAACTGGGGCAAAAGATGAGGACATCTCGCTTGGTTCCAGATCGTCTTCCTGTCGACAGGAAAATAAACATCCTGCTAACATCAATAAAGATATAATCGTAGTAATTTTCATAATCAATGATTTTTAATCTCCATTAATAACTTTCTTCGTATCCGTCCTCAAATCCATCTCTCCAATCCCAATAAGCGTCCTCGTCTTCATCTTCGTCATAAGGATTTTCGGATTTTCTTCTGTTCCATCCGTCATTCGAGTCGTTTTCGAGGTCGTACAGCCCTGCTTCTTTCCCTGCTTCAAAACCTTCCCAATAGGCATCGCTCATTTCTGCTTCCGGAATATCGGGGATATAATCGCTTCCGCTACGTGCCGGACGATGATTTGCTCCTAATGTATTCCGAAACTCCAGCACTTCCCTTGGCAAAGCCAACGTATAGGCAGGATCATTTGGTTCCAATATGTATCTTAAGGAATATTCAGGCTCATCATAATTGAACTTCGTATAATGGTGAGCGATGGTTTTCGTATAAGGGAATTTTTCACGAACCATATAACGTCGCAAGTCGAACCAGCGGTGTCCTTCCAGACAGAGTTCCCGTTGACGCTCTTTGCGAATCAGACTTACCAGTTCTTCTCCGCTTTCAGAGACCGGACGGCTGTCTACCAGACGATTATCGCGCAATTTCTGCAACAATGCACGGGCTTCCCCTTCTTGTCCGTTCAAAGCGGCGGCTTCTGCTCCATTCAAATAAGCCTCTGCTGTACGGAACAGGAAATTGTCCGACACTTCCTTATACCCGAGATTTTTCCAGCCTTTCACTTTGGCAAACACCCAGCCGGGCGCATAATTCGTATACTCATATCCTCCGCCGATGGAATCCTCTTTTACGATGTAATATCGTGTTCTCAAGTCGTTTTCGCCTTCTTCAAAAGCTGTCACTAAATCATCAGATATCAAATAGACTGGTAAATTTTTTAATGCGCCATAGCTGTAATATCGTAGATTATAAATCGAAGTTGATAATAAATGTCCTCCCATGGAGAAGATGGTCTCAACGGATGATTTTGTCAGTACATCTCCGTTGTTGTTTGCCAAAGCATTTAAATCCAACAAACCGTCTTTTTTTTCCAATGCTTTTTTAGCATACTCATACGCTGATTTCCAGTTTTGCATATACAGATATACTCGACTCTTCAATAAATAGAGCGCCGTGATGTCTGCCCGATAAGGATGGTTCTTGGGAGCTTCTTGAACAGATAGGCATTCTTCCGCTAAATCCAAATCCTCCATCACTTGGTCGTACACTTCCTTTACGGTATTGGTCGTATAGTTTTTATCTTCTATCACCTCGCTCAATTTCAAAGGCACGGCAGGTTTATGGAGATTCGTGGAAGAGTAAGGTTCGCCGTAAAGGTTTGCTAACGTGAAGTAATACAATCCTCGCAAAAAGGTGGCTTCTCCTTTTATTCGCATTTTTTCCAGTTCTTCTCTTTCGTTCTCTGTTTTCTGTTCATCAATCAATGCCAACACCATATTGCAAGTATTGATGCAATGATACGCCTTGTTCCAATCTTTGTCCTCGTCCACACGAGAATTGCCTTCTGTCGCCTGTCCCACATCTTTCTGCCAGGTATGCCAACCGAACATTTCTTCTTGAATATTCAGCCTATCTCCATATCCGTCCCATGAAAACACATCCAATTCATCGGACATATAATGTACTGCTTGGAAATATTTATTTTCAATCCTGAAAGAACTGTTTGGAGTATAAATTCTTCCCATTGGCAGATATCCGTCTCCCAACAGGACTTCATCTAAGTCCGTATAGGTTTCCACCCTTGAAAGGTCTTGTGAATACTCCTGCAAGAAATTGGAGCAGGAAGCGAACAGCAAAACTAAAAATGTGCCATATATTTTTCTCATAATTCCGTGTATTTAAAATGAAACACTCAAACCGAATGAATAGTTCGGACGATCGCTCAATTGAACCGTAGAGAACCCGCTTTGTGTCGGAGTCTGTCCGTTCAGTTTCTTGGAGCAAACGGTAAACAGGTTGGCACCTGACAAGGTTAGCGCCAAACGTGACAATTTCATCTTGTTCAATAAAGCTTCACCGAATTCATAAGTCAAGCTGAGGTTCGAACATTTCAGGTAACTACCACTGACCACCCGATGATTCCCATAGTCATACATATCCCAAATGGAATTGGCTATCGGTTGCACGTCGCTATAACTACTTTTATCCGTCCAATGTCGGTTGTATTTCCAATAAGATTCACTGCCCTGACTGATAATGGCAGGGATATCCGTGTGCAGTTCGTCGCCTGGCTTCTTCCAGCGATTTAGGAAATCTTTATTCACGTTGTTTTCCGCTCGGATTTCTTCGACAGACATCGTTTCGTCCCTTTCTCCCGAATACATGGCGAACAGACGAATTTTGTTTCCTATGCTATAAGCGAATGAGCCGCTCAGACGCAAATTTTTATAACGCACCGTCGTGTTTAAGCTACCGGAAATATTCGGCTCGCGTCGTCCGGAAGCTTCCAAAATACGGGTATAAGTAGTCTCTTTGCTTAAGCCACGCAGTATTTCTTTGTTATCGCCTCCGTCATCGAACATGGGACCTCCGTCCACCGGACTCAATCCTAAAAATTTGTAGGAATAAAAGGTGTTGACAGCTTGTCCTTTGACAATTGCCGTACCGGTCAGGAAGTCATCCAAATCATATTCGTTAGGATCTGGATCGCTTTTAATCTTGTTAAACGTTTTGGAGAAAGAAGTAGATAACGTCCAGCGGATATCTTTCCGGTTGACGGGCGATACGGTCAAGGAAATGCTATATCCATGATTGTCCACGTTCCCTCCGTTGACCACATACGAGTTGCCCTCTACACCGTTCATGGAATCGATTTTCTTTGTCATAAAGGCGTCTTTGGTATGCTTCCAATAGTAAGAACCTTCCACCTGCAATTTGTTTCTAAACAATGAGAATTCCAATCCCAGATTATAAGAAGTAGTCTGTTCCCACTTCAAATCGGGATTCGGATAACGTTCCACCAATGAGATGTTTTCGCCGAAATAGGCGTCCATCGGTTTTTTGGAAATCAGCATTACCGGCGTCTGGTTGTTCAACATATTTCCTTGATAACCGAATGAGAATTTCCAGCGTAACATATCCAACCAGTCGGCTTTCATCCACTGATGTTCTGTCATATTCCAGTTGGCGGATGTTGACCAAATGGGCAATAGTTTATCATTGCTGCGATCGCCGAATCCGTTTGAACCGTCGACACGAGCGTTGGCATTTAATGTGAAATAGTTGTGATAGCTGTAAGATACGGAAGCATACGCAGATAACGTATTGTTCAATGAATTCGTCAAAGACGGTACATTTTCCGCTATCCACTCTTTGTAGCCGGGAAAGTCATCCAGATTGATGTTGCTTACGAAACTCATACCCCGGTCTTTATAATATCCACGGGTTGTATTGCTGTATGCCTTGTATTTAGTGGAACTCATCTCATAACCCAGAGATGCATTGATATTATGCTGGTGATCCAATCCAAAATACTTGTTGGCATTCAACTGGAAACGGGTTGTATAGGAACGGTTGTTTGATTCCTGGCGACTTAACTCGCCTCCATAAGGCAAAGTACTATAGGCACCCTCTCCCGTCCATTCTTCATACCAATCGTCCCATTCTCCTTTATCTGGCATCACGCCGAATTCTGTACCTCTTGATAAAGCGGCATGATAACTTTTTTCTCCCCACCATCCCTCGATATTGGTATGGGAGGTGGAATAGGAGAAAATGGCATTGGCGGTCAGCCAGTCAGTAAATTTAAATTGCAAATTGGTATTTACGGTCAAGCCGGAACCTTCTTGCCCGTAAGAGCTGTTGTCCAATTCATTGAGAATGTTGTAATCATAGAATGTATAATTGTTATACTTCTTTTTGTAATAGAAATATTCTCCGTATTCATTGTAGGCGGGAATGGCACGGCTACTCTTATAAGCATAATCCATCGGCGCTATTTCACTTTGATAATAATTTCTGGAAGAAACATTCCCGTTGAGTCCCAATGATGCTGTTAGCCAAGGAGTCAGGTTGGCATCTAGATTCAAAGCTGCCGTAAAACGCTCGTTGTGGTCGTCCATAATCACGTCGTTGTCCCGGTTGTAACCGATGGATGCATAGTAACGTGCCTCTTCCGAACCTCCTGATACGCTCAACGTATGTTGGTGCGAAACGCTGTTTCGTGTCAATAGGTCGAACCAGTCCGTATTAACTGTCTCCAGATATGCCACTTCGCGATTAAATTCCGTTTCCGTCAATTCATGGTTATAAAGTTTGGTCAGCAAATTTTCATAACCGACTAATGCCATATCATCTGGAAATTGATATTGGCTTGCAATTAGTTCCCTAGAGAATTGGATGCGTTCTTTGGAATTCATCACGTTAATAGAACGGTCGCCATAACTTGGACGTTGACGTAGGGTGGTTGTCATTGAATAATTGACAATCGGACGTCCGACGTGTCCTTTTTTGGTCGTGATGACAATTACCCCGTTTGCAGCCTTGGTTCCGTACAATGCAGTAGCTGCCGCATCCTTCAATACGTCAATGCGTTCAATGTCTTGAGGATTGATGCCGGCTATAGCGTTACCGATACGGTTGATGTAATCGGGGTCGTTCAATTCTTCCGGAGCAATGTTTACCGGGTCCTGCACGATGATACCGTCCACTACCCACAGCGGTTCGCGGTTACCAATTAACGTAGAAGTTCCGCGGATACGAATCTTGGGAACAACACCTACTTCGCCGGAATTGGTTGTCAGCATCATGTCCGGAATTTGTCCCTCTAACATTTTGTCAATAGAAGATACGCCTGGAATCATGATATCTTCCGCTTTTACGCTTGTTACCGCACTGGTGTTTTTTCTCCTGTCCACCACTTGGTAACCGGTGATGACCACCTCGTCCATTTGCGTGCTTTCTTCGTGCAGGGTGATATTGATGGTTTGTTGTCCGGTATAAGCCACCTCTTGGGCTTTCATGCCGATGAAAGAGAACAGCAGATGCAGGTCCTGTGCGTCCGGCAGGGAAAGGTGATATTTTCCCTCCACATTGGTCACTACGCCCATGCCCGTGCCTTTCAGGATGACGGTGACGCCCGGTAGCGGATGACCTTTGGAGTCGGTTACTTTTCCTTCCACTTTCTTTTCTTCGGTCTGTTGCGTCTGGCTCTGGATGATAATCAAGTTGTCCTTGAAGGTGTAGCTTAATCCCGTATTCTCCAGGCATTCTTTCAGAATCTGGCTCACCTCCGTTTGTTTGCAGTCGATGGTGATGCCGGAATAGGGCGTGATGTCGCTGGACTTGTAGATGAACATATAGTCCGTCAGTTGTTCGATTTGACGGAACACGTCACTCAGGGAAGTGTTCGTTGCGGAAAGTGTGATTTTGTTGTTTTGGGCATTCACGGAAGCCTGACAAGTACAGAATCCCACTAACGTCAGAAAAACAAAAAGTTTCATCTTTCGCAGGGTTTGTTGTAATCTTCGTTTTTTTCTCATAATTTTGTTTAGCTTTGGTTAATTCATTCGAAGGATTATCTCTTGGCTTGCAGGAAGATGTGAGGGCGTCTTCCTGCTTTTTTTAGTGACTGATGTATATTTTGTTGTCGATGTAAGAAAAATGAATGCCGTTCGTGGATTGCAGGTTGTCCAGAATCTCACGGACGGTAGCGTAACGGTTGGTGTGCAAGTGAAAGCGTTCCTGCTTGAGTTCCGGGTGGAGATAGACCGTTTCAAATCCGTACCAGCGGGACAGTTGCTGGAAAATCTCTTCCAAGGTCTTGTCCCGTGCGATAAACTTCCCGTTTTTCCAAGCCAATACTTCTTCCGGGTCTGCCTTGAGGGTTTGCAGATTACCGGTGGTGTGGTTGAAATGGACTTGTTGCAGGGGGAGCAAGCGCAGGCTTTGCCCGGAGGAGGGATAGTGCTGCTCAATGCTGCCGGTGAGCAGGGTGGTGACGGTTTCCGTCTCGTCGGGATAGGCCTTGATGTTGAAACTGGTGCCCAACACTTTCAACTGCATTTCTTGCGTATGCACATAAAAAGGTCGATTCGAATCGGCGGTGATTTCAAAGTAGGCTTCACCGCTGAGGTGTACTTTCCGGGTGTTGCCGTGAAACGTCTCCGGATATTTCAGCTCGCTGGCGGCATTTAGCCAAATCCGGCTCCCGTCGGAAAGGGTGACGGTAAATTCACAGCCTTGGGGGACGCTCAAGGTGTGGAATACGGTTTCTTTGACCGTGTCGGGCAATGACGTATATTCGAGGCTGCCGGTTTCCGTCAGGCGGAGGTTCGTTTTTTCCTGTATTTCAGACTGGGATAGACTGGATTGGTGGAGGGCAAGCTGTTTGCCGTCGTGCAGTGTCAGTATGGGAACTTTGTGCTCTGTTCGGGTTTCGGTGTTTGCGTTGGAAACCACGAGCGGAGCATCCGGCGTCTGCCGGTTCAGGAAGAAGACCCCTCCGGACAACAGCAGGATGAATATGGCGGCATACCGCATAACCTGGAGATATAGCCGGTGTTTATACAGCCGTTTGTGCAATCGGTCATAAGCCTCGTCTTCGTCCGGAGTGTCCCAAGTGGCGGACCAGCGGATGGCGTGGAAATTCTTTACCGTTTGCTTGAAAAGTTCCTGTTTCCGGTCGTCCTCTTTCAGAGAGGTTTCGAGCGATGCTTTCTCCTTTGCGTCCAGTTCGTCGGAAAGGTAATCCAATATTTGCTGATAGTCGTCCTGCATATAAACAGTAGTTTGTTTATAAATAAAACACAGAACTTTTAAAATGGGTGGGCGGATTTTTTGAGTTTTTTCTTTTTTTGTGACGATGACGGGTAAGGCTTGTGAAATAGTTCGTCCGGAAGGAATGCTTGTATGCTTGAAAATCAAGCTGTTGTCAGGGAGTGCCGTTGAAGGTGGCAGGGGAACGGGTAGCCGGACTTGAACAGGAAAAAGAAGAGCAGGGAGGCGGGGAATTGTTGGCGCAGTTGCTTTAGCCCGTCCCGTAGCTGGGATTTCACCGTATTGACGGAGATGTTCATTTCCTGTGCGGTTTCCTTGTATTTTTTCCTTTGGATGATGATGGAAGTGATGACCTGGCGGGTTTTCTCCGGCAATTCTTCAATCGCCCGGCGTATGGAGGCGACCAGTTCCGGGGAAAAAGTGACGGCTTCTTCCTCGAGTGCTTGGAGTTCCATTTGCTCTATGTCGGTAAAGGTTTTTCGGTCACGCAAATGATTCAGGCAACTGTTGCGGGCGGAACAGAACAGGAAGGAGGAAAGCGTTTCCGGAGCGGTGCGCCGGTAAATCTGTTTCCGGATGAATTGGTAGAACAGGTTCTGGATAATGTCTTCGCAAGTGTACTGGTCGGCGATGAACGAGCTTGTGAATGCCATTAACGGCTTGTAATAGCGTTGGAAGAGCAATTTTGCTCCCTCTTCTGGATTTTGGGAAAATGCCGTTAAGATATGTTGTTCCGAGGTCATCATCTGTCGCTTGCCAAATTTATCTTCCGTATGACTGAAAAACAGGAGTCTGCCGTTGTACGATTTGCCAATCTTGTGCTTTGGCAAATATAAGCATAATTGTTTTAATCAAAATAGGTAGCCCCGGCAGGCACGTCAATTTTTTAGCACCACATTTTTCCGACCGAACTTGTCGTTTGGTCGAATTACAATAATTTCAATGCAATGACAGCGCAGGCTTCTGCGTCGGCAAGGGCGTGGTGGTGTGCGGTGAGGTCGTAACCGCATTCAGCTGCCACGGTGTGGAGTTGGTGATTGGGGAGTGAGAGGCGTTTGCGCGAGGCTTGCAGGGTGCAGTGAAATTCGTATCCGGGATATGCCAGACCGTATTCCTCAAATACTGCCTTGAGGCAACCTTCGTCAAACGGTCGGTTGTGTGCGACCAACGGCAATCCGGCGATAAGGGGCTCTACCTGTTTCCATACGTCCGGGAAGCGTGGCGAATGGTCCGTGTCCTGTCGGGTCAGTCCGTGTACTTCCGTTGTCCAGTGATTGTAGTAGTTGGGCGACGGTTGGATGAGGCTGTAAAATCTGTCGACAATCTCTCCGTTGCGTACAATCACGACGCCGACGCTGCACACGCTGGAACGGCGTCCGTTGGCGGTTTCGAAATCTATCGCGGCAAAGTCTTTCATTTTGCGTTTTTTTAGTTCCACTCTGAAATCCAAAGTCTCTTTTCCTGCTCAACGACAGCGGTTGAGGTTGTGGATTGCTCAGGCGAATGGCACATAACGAAGCAAAGATAATGATTGCTTGGCGCATTTTGTGGCACAAGCGTGCGATTTTTGAATATTTCCATCTCCCCTTGCCCTATTCTACTTTATAAACTTTATAACTTTACAAACTTTATGAACTTCATAAACTTGTCGGAATGGGAGGAAGTCGCTACTTTTACGTGTGTTATTTGCTTTTTTGCCGGAGCATTTTCATTTTCGGGAATCTCCGGTTGGATGAAAGGATGAAGTTATGCCGATGTGGAATCCATGGCATGGTTGCCATAAGATAAGTGCAGGATGCAAGCATTGTTACGTATATCGTGAGGATGCCGCATTCGGTGCGTCCGTCCCGTCCAGCGAGGTACGCAGGACTTCTTCGTTCAACCTTCCCCTCAAGCGTGACCGGAAGAAAAATTGGAAATATCCTGCCGGCACCGAGTTCGCTTTGTGCTTTACTTCTGATTTGCTCATTGAAGAGGCGGATGAATGGCGTGAGGAAATTTGGGAAATCATTCGTCGGCGTCGTGACTGCACTTTCTTTTTCTTTACGAAGCGGATAGAACGGCTTGCGGAGTGTTTGCCCGCCGATTGGGGCGAAGGCTACGACCATGTCGCTATCGGCTGTACGGTAGAAAGTCAAGTGTATGCCGATGCCCGTATGCCGGTATTTCTTTCCTTGCCCATAAAACACCGTTTGGTGATAGTTGCCCCTATGCTGGAAAAAATAGACCTCCGCAAATATCTTGACCCGCAACGGATAGAGGAAGTGTCGGTAGGCGGAGAATCGGGCAAATACGCCCGACCGTTGGACTTTGACTGGGTGTTGGATATGCAGGCTCAATGCCACGAAGCCTGCGTCTCCTTTTGTTTCCATCAGACAGGCTCCTATCTTGTCAAAGACGGTCGCCAATACCACATCCCCCGGGAACACCAGCACTCCCAAGCCCGTAAAGCCGGCCTCAACACCCGTTCTCACGACAAGATTCAGTGATGATTTGTTTGGATTTTCGTAGATTTATTCTTTGATACAGATTTGAAAAATATATGCGAGCCCCATTTTTTCTGTTGCATATTCGCGGCTCCCAGACGAGTTATTGCTACATTTGCAAAAAAGATATCCGATATGACCCAGTTGCATAAATACAATTTACACGATTATATATTCTGCCAGAAACCTTCATGGGTAGCAGGGGAGACGAGCTTTGAAGAGAAGATGGCTTACATTACTCACTATATTCATAATCGTAACACGCAATTTGAAAAAAAATATCAAAGAGGTGCTGAACTTCTCAATGAATTGTTGGGGCGACCACTCGAAACAAAAATCACGGATGCCGATTGTTGTGAATTCCTTTCGGGTACTGAAAGAAAATTTCCTTCCCAAACATCTCCTAAGTTT
This sequence comes from uncultured Odoribacter sp., assembly GCA_947176455.1. GTDB lineage: Bacteria > Bacteroidota > Bacteroidia > Bacteroidales > Marinifilaceae > Odoribacter. Next base: position 11,457 of record CAMWQQ010000026.1, read on the forward strand.
TCCTTTATAGATTTGTTTGCGGGAATCGGTGGCTTTCGTCTTGCCATGCAGAGCCTTGGAGGTAAATGTGTGTTCTCGTCGGAGTTTAACCCTAAAGCTCAAAAGACTTATTCATATAACTATGGAGAGGTCCCTTTCGGAGATATAACAAAAAGGGAAACAAAGGAGGTTATTCCGGATAACTTTGATGTTATTTGTGGAGGGTTTCCTTGTCAAGCCTTTTCTATAGCAGGATATAGAAAAGGGTTTGAAGACACCCGCGGTACGCTTTTCTTTGATGTTGCTGAAATCATTAAAACTCACAAACCCAAGGTGGCTTTTTTGGAAAATGTTCGTAATCTCGAAGGACACGATAATGGCCGTACTTTCGAAATTATCCGTAACACGCTGATGGAATTGGGTTATTCGGTATACCATAAAGTTCTTAATTCGGCTCTCTACGGGAATATTCCTCAACATCGTGAACGCATCATCATAGTTGCTTTTAATAACGATAACGTGCCGAACCATGCAACGTTCTGTTTTCCTGAACCAATCAAGCTGACCAAAACCATTCACGATTGTATTGATCATGCCATACAGCCAGAGAAATATTATTATCGTGAAACACAAATCTATTACCCGCAGCTTCTCAAGGATATGCTTAGTCAAGATACCGTTTATCAGTGGAGACGTGTTTACTGTCGGGGTAATAAAAGTAATTTGTGTCCTACACCTGTCTCTTATACAAATATGACGCTGCCGACGATCTTACGCGTGTAGATCTCG
>CAMWQQ010000027.1 GCA_947176455.1 uncultured Odoribacter sp.
CGCAAACCAGGTCCACCGGATTGAAATGGGTGGAGTGGTCGAAAACCTTTTTCTGCTCTTTGTTCTTCAGGTCGATTTGTGCGGATTCCACAATCATCAGGCGAAGACTGCCGTCTTTGGCTTTCACCCAGAACGGACCGCCACCAGGCTCTCCCTCGTTTTTGACCATGCCGCAGACGCGGAGGGGACGGTTCAGAATTTCCTGAAGGTGCTTGATGCGTTCTTTTTGGTCTTTGAACGTCTTTTCTTCTGCCTCCCGATAGCCGATGCTGGGAAGGAACGCTTCGATTTCATGCAGTTGTTCGTCTGTCGGTTTCTTGTCCAGCAGTTCTAGATAACCGAATATTTTGTGCTGAATGTCCGTCAGGACGCCTGCCAGCAGTTTCTTGTATTTGACCGTGTCGCCTTTGGAACGGTCCGGAATGACGTTGTCGATGTTCTTGATGAAAATGAGGTCGGCATTCAGTTCGTTGAGGTTGTAAATCAACGCTCCGTGGCCTCCCGGACGGAAGACGATGTTGTCGTTCTCGTCCCGCAGGATGTCGCCGTTTTCGTCTATGCTGACCGTGTCGGTGGCAGGTTTCTGAATAGAAAAGGTGACATCGTATTTGATGTTGAACATCTTTTCAAAGACCTTGGTCACTTTTCTCAGACGGGCTTTGAAAAGATCCAGGTATTCTTCGGAAACCGTGAAATGCAAGGCGGCAGTCTTGCCGTTGTTGGCATACAGGGCTCCCTCTACGATGTGTTCGTCGAACGCCGTGCGCACAAAGTCGCGGTAGGTATGGAAGTCCACCAGTCCTTTCGGGGTGTTGCCGTAATTCAGTCCTTTTTTGCCCAGAATGTATTTCAGGATTTCGTTGAATTCCCGTTTTTCTATCATCTTCTGGATGTCTTTCCCGTCGTGCCACATGGCGGCGGACAGGCGGTTGAAGAAAGGCAGTTCGTCCAGTTTAAAAAAGAAATGGTGCATGCTGCCCGTTCCTTTCGTCTGTACGAACTCTAGGAATTCTTCTGTCGTGCCGTGGTAGGTGTCCATAAAATGGAACAGGTCTTTGAACATGCGGGTGGCGGAGCCGGATGCCGGTACCATTTTCAACAGGGCGGATTTTTGGCAGGCCTGTTCGTAGTTCTCAAGCAGGTGCTCTTCCTCTTCCGGGGCGATACGGACGATGCCGTTGTCTGTTGTTGCCGGTTCCGCCAGGTTTACGAATGCGAATCCTTTGTCAAAATTGGCAAGTTGCTTGTCGATGTCGCCGGCGCTTATCTTTTTTTCCTTAAATAGTTTTAAGTCTTCCTTGGTATATTTCATCGTGTTTCTATTTAATCTGTTCATTTTATTTCCGAGTCGTGTCAATCCTCTTCTTCTTCCTCTTCGTCATAAAGGGCTTCCTGGTTGTCCAGTTCCGATTCAAAGAAATCCTCGGCTTCTTCCAGCAGGGCGTCCACGTCGTCCTGGCTTAAGGGTTCCTCGTCAATCCAGTAGATTTTTTGGTTGCTGTAGAATCCGTCTAAATCGCACTGGATGATGCAACGCGGTTTCTCGGTGTGCACGACGTAAACCAAGTCAATGGCTTCCTGGGAATTGTCCGCGATAAGAAATTTAGGTAGCATGTCTTTTAAATTAAAATGATAGTGTCAAAGATACGAATAAATTCTTTTTCATCTCACAATAAAGCTGCGACATTTCGAATTTGTTGTAATCGAGCCATTAGCTTGCTGTCCTTTCTAGCCGCTTGCATATTGTAGCGGGTTTGCATATTGGTCAGCATTTCCGCCTCGACGCCCAGTGCCGCCTCGAAATACAAGGCAAGCGTTTCCGTTACGGGACGTTTGGCATTGAGGATTTCATTCAGCATCGTATAGGAAATACCCATTTGCCCGGCGAGTTTCTTTTGTGAAATTCCCCGGTATTCAATTTCTTCTTTAAGAACCTCTCCCGGATGCGTGGGAGAGTACGGATAACCTAAATTGCCCATTGCATTTATTTCTTATAGTGGTTCGACAACTCTATTATATTGCAAATCGTCAACAATGCTTTGCCGTCAGCTTCTTGAGAAACGAGGAATTCGATTCTGTACTGGTCGTTTACCCGAATCGATGAGACCCCGGCCTTATCTCCGGACAATACTTCGTAATTCAATGAGTGAATCCGGTAGAGGGCTTCGATGCACGAAGCGTCGTTAAGCGTATCTATGCGTTGCTTGTAACGCTTGATGATTTCCGGCTGATAACGATGCTTTTTATTTTTGCATTTACCGTCATAGTACAGCTCCGATAAATATTCCTTATCAAAAGTGACAACCATGATTGTGATAATTATCAATACAAAGATAATACTTATCTCGGAATATTCCCTAAAAAAGTGAAGATTTTTATAACATCGCTGTCTAAAAGACAGGTATTTTAAAATTATGCGATTTGCATAATTCGTTTTGAATAATCCGAATAAAATAATTACCTTTGCAGAAAAATCGCAATCCTATGGCAAGAGTGACAAATCCGTTTATTGTGACAGGCAAGATAGAACCGGAATATTTCTGCGACCGGGTAACGGAATCCGCACGTGTCGTCAAATCCATCACCAACGGCAACAACCTGGTCATCATTTCTCCTCGTCGCATGGGTAAGACCGGACTGATTCAATTTTGTTATGACAAGCCTGAAATAGCCCAAACATATTACACGTTTTTTATAGATATCCTGCATACGTCAAGTTTACGGGAATTCACTTATCTCCTTGGACGGGAAATTTACGAAACGCTTTTGCCACGCAGTCGGAAAATGGTTAATCTGTTCATTCAGACCATTCGATCTATCAGTGGGAAGTTTGGTTTCGACCCCGTTTCAGGTCTGCCGACGTTTAATGTGGAATTGGGTGATATTGAGCGACCGGAATATACGTTGGATGAAATTTTCCAGTACCTTGCTCGTGCGGATAAGCCGTGTATTGTGGCAATCGACGAATTTCAGCAGATTGCCAAGTATCCGGAAAAGAATATAGAGGCGCAGTTGCGGACACACATTCAGAAGTTGCGTAACTGCCATTTCATTTTCGCTGGTAGCGAGCGACATATGATGCAGGAGATGTTCGTGTCGGCAGCGCGACCATTCTATCACAGCGCGGATATGCTGGAACTGAAAGCGATTGTTCCGGAGGTTTATATTCCCTTCATTGTCGGGCATTTCGAGAAACGTAATCGGCGGATAGCCTCCGGAGATGTTGAAAGAGTGTACAATCTTTTCAAAGGACATACCTATTACATTCAGAAGACTTTCAATGAAGCCTTTGCCGATACTCCTGAAGGCAAAGCGTGTTCGCTTGACACCCTCCGGACGGCTGTTAACGGAATGATTGCTTCAAATGACACGATCTTTCGTGAGATTTTATCGAATATGCCCGAGAAGCAGAAGGAGTTACTCTACGCCATTGCCAAAGACGGGGAAGCAGAGCATATTACCTCGTCCGAATTCATCAGACGGCATGGCCTGATCTCGGCGAGTTCCGTTCAGTCTGCGATGAAAAAACTGCTTGAGAAGGACATCATCACCGAAATCAACAAGCTCTTTTCTGTGACGGACAAACTTTTCTCAATGTGGATAAATAAATTATACGGAAACAAAGATTATTGGCTCTGACCTGTTTGAATATACTCTATTTCTTTTTTTGCAGGACTCTGCACTGTTTGACCAATACCTCCTGAAGGGGGCTTGGTTGTGCTAGTTGTGTGTTAAAATTAACCGTCGCTGGAATATTGTGTTTAAAATATTATTATTTTTGCGAACTTAGCGAAATGTGTACATAAAACAATAGGAGATATGTATCGATTTTTATTGAGAGCATGTTTTTGGGGAGCATTCTTGTTTATGTCGTTAGCCGATGTGATGGGGCAGAGCTATACGACGAAAACTGAAAAGATAAAGTTAGACAAAGATACAGTCTGGATTATCAACGCTGCTTATAACTTATATAAGCAGGAATTGAGGCTGACGCTTGATTTTTCAGAACAGACTCCTAAGCCGACGCGCATCTGCTGGGATGCTAAAAAGTCATTGCCGTATGAAAATGTCGGTACTCAAACCATGATGTCCCATACCTATTCTGCCGGACGATATGAAGTGCTGTTGGAGGTATCCGGGAAAACTTACCATTGCATGGTTTTCAATCAAATGCTGTGGGCAGATTTCAAGGTGAATCCCGACCCGTTCAGGTATTGTATCGAGGCGGGAGGTGATTCTTTGCTGATTACGATGACCAATTTTGAAGACAATCCGCCGGGAACGGTATATGATGTTGTTGTCGATGGACCGGAAACGATTGATACAGTTCCTCTCTGCTCTTCCAATGTGAACTGGTTCGGTCCTAAGTTGGATTCGGCTTGGGTGGTCTTTTCTCATCCGACCGGCGTGAAACCCTGCAACGTATATCTCAGTTTGAAGTACACCGACCCGGAGAAGGGGATTGACTTGGAGGAGGAAACCAATGTGCAACGAATTTCCGTTTACGGGGCGCCGGACGTGAAAAAGATATTCGGGTTTAATCCAGAAGACAAATTTGAACCGGAAAGCAATATGGTGTACATGGAAGTTTGTACCGAGACGAATCAGGACTATCTGAATCTGTCAGAGGAGATATTGCAGTACTTCCAGCTCAAGTTGCATACTCCTCAGGCTGTGCCGTATTATGCCTCTTATAAACAAAGGCAGGATTTGGAAATACACTACTATTATTCGGACACGATTTATCCCGGTATGTCGGATGATATTGGACCGAATGGAGCTTGGAAGGAGGTGACGGGACAGGAAAGCATGGTGTCCGTCGAGCAACCGATTGCCTTTATGACTCCTGGTTACTATAAAATGATGATTACTGCCAAAAATCTCTGCAACGAAGTGGGTGGGGTGAAAATAGACACCTTGTGGACGGATTTTGTGGAGGATGGTTCGGATAAACGTCGCTATTTCAAGGTATATTCCGGAAGTTCGGCGAAAATGGTCTGTACGACGCCTCGCTATTGCCTGAATGCCCCCAAGGCGAAGATCCGGATTGTCGATTATAACGTTCGGAGAGGATATGACGCCCCGCCCTCCTATCTCTTCAGCTATCGATTCTTGCAACCTTCTCCTTATGTGAATTACCGCTGGGCGGAGAATGACTGGGTGATTACGGAGGAAATATGGCGTGGCGGAAAGATCGTGCCAAAGAATGCGGCAAGGGATTGCGGATGCGATTCTACGGTCATCTATCTCGAATTGAAAAATATTGCCCTTTACGGGGAGCTGGAAATTGAGGTCGAACGGCGAGGTTTTTGTGGCAGTTCGCAAAATACCTTTATGGTTGAGGTTGGGAGAAATCCGAAGATTGACGAAATGGAAATTTTAAGAGAGTTGAGGCAAAAATATGGATTCGCTGCAACGGATAATGTGCTGGGAGCACAACCGCATTGCGACACCGTGCGTTATGTCTTGCCGATAGATTCGCTGAGCAAAGGAGAAAATACAAGGGGATTTGCTTTGGACTCGGTTTGCTGGTACATCCGGAAGGGTTTGGCGTCGGAAGAGACGTTGGTTTATCGTCTGGGTGACCAGACTGTCCCTGTCGAATGGTTGGATTCCCTGGATGTGATAACGACGTCGCGAATGGTTTCCTATAATGTTTGTGGTCCGTCTGTTTTGAAGAATTTTAACTTGTTTATCGCAACCCGTCCGAAAGTGGAACTGTTGCGGGATGCCGTCAGTGAGAACGATTCCTTGTGTGTCGGACTGGAGTATCCCTACAACTGGAAAGGCACTTTCCCGAAAGACTACACCATACAGCTGACGTCGACGGAAGAGGTGTTCGTGAACGGAGAGAAGAAAGAGGGAGGGAAGGCTATCGAGGTAAACAACGGAGATGGCTTCCGGTATGAGTCGGTAAAGCAGGTCAACGAACATTTTGTGATACAGAATACCCAAATGAAGACGTGTCAGTTGGATTCGGTTTGGGTGTTGGAGACACTGGCGTTGCCGGATACGTTGCGGGTGCGGGACAGCGTGGGGTATTGTATGGGGTCGCCGGAATTTAATGCGGTGAAGCTATTCAAGCCCGGCAAGTCCGATTTCAAATGGGGGGAGTGGAAACTGAATGCCGGAACGGTGCAGAAAGCGCAGTTGCCGGACTTGAAACTGACGGGAGGTGTAGATACCTTACGTTACAAGTTCTCCCGCTCCAAAGGTTGTTACGTTGAGGGCAAACTGTTGCTCCGTCCGCGAACGACGCCAGAATTGAAGCTGAAAGATGAGGCGCAGTATTGCTTGCCCGCAACGATTGTCAATTTCCGAACGGAACAAAAGCTGGTAGAGAAGATTTCCGAATGGAACGATTGCAATCATTTGATCGTGTATGAGGATAATATTGCGTCGGATAAACGTCGATATGAAGATTCGAAGTCTGGTCCAAAGGATGCCAATCGTTCGCTGGACAAAACACTGAATGGGAAGAAATACATTTATAAAATAGAAAACAAACTGGTGGATTCACTATTGATGGGCAAGTGTCGGATATTGGATACGGTGTCGTTGAAAGTCTCCGAGCCGAAGTTGAAGGTCTTGAAAGGCGATACGTTGAAGTATCCGTGGGCGAAATTTGACTTTGCGAGACTGAAAGACGGCTTCGTCGATACGGCAGACCTTGTCCCCTCCTCTCTGCAATGGAGGCTTGTTCCGGATAATAAGCCCTGTGGAACGGGATTGTATGGCGGAGCATATACCCTGACAAAGGAGGACGTGACAAAGGATACGCTGAAGTTTGAGATTGCTGCCGAAACGTATTGTGGCGATAAGTTAAAGGATACGTTGTATATAGAGTTGATTCACCTGAAAATTCATGGCTACAAGGATACCATCTGTAGTAACGAGGAGGGATATCCATTGTGGAACAAAGTGCAGTGGTCTCATGCAGATCTTTCTACTGTCCGGTGGAAAATCCTCTGGCCTTCGGTGGCTCCTGGCACCTTGACTGCGGAGATTGGTTCGGAAGTGAAATACAAGCCGGGGGACGGGACCGATTCCGTCCGCATTTGGTTTGAGGCGAACTTGGAGGATGTTCCTGACGAACGAATGAGAGATACCATCGTGTTGAAGATTAACCCTGCACCGGTGGCGAAATTTAACCAGGATACACTTTGGGCTTGCGATAAGAAAATAATCTTGAAGAATATTAAAGAGGACTATCTGCATCAGGCGTTTGTAACAAAGATAAAAAGGAAAGACTATTTTAATGCTCAAAAAGTGGCTGGAAGATGGTCTGGAACTGAAGGCGATTATACTTTTGAGGGAGAAAATTTGGACAACAAGGACAACGATTTGTTCCAGAAGGTGATTTACGAGGCAGTGGGACTGCCTGGTTGTAAGGCAGTAGAGATTCCTGTGGTGCTGGCACAGCCGGTGCCGGCAAAGGTGACCTTTAAGCGGGCATACGAAGAAATGTGTGCCGGCGAAAGCTTGAAGCTGGATACGCTGTACACCCTGACTGGGGAAGACCGTTTTATCCAATACAAATGGTTGTTGACTGAGGACCAGTTGGGACGTTTTGAGGACGGTCGTTATACGGCAACTTTTCCGGAAGATAGGCTTCAGGAATTGGTTTTGAAGACTAGCAAAGAATACACCTGTTATAACGGCAACCCTTCTGGAACGACGCTGGAGCATACTTCTGCCAGACTACCATTGACGGTGCACCGCCAGCCGGATTTCAGAGTAGAGCGTAAATTTGATACCTTGTGTCAGGGAGTGGACAAGATTACCATAATGCGGAATTGGGTGAAAGTGACAGAGGGACTTTATCCGGATTATCAGGACTCGGTACGGGTGAACGGTATCCGCTTGTTGAACGACGGTATCCGTGATTATCAGTTGAGCGTGGGGGAGGATGAGGTGCAAAAACTGGTGGTGACCGTCTCGCAGGGGCGTTGCACCCATTGGGCGGAGCAGAGCGATACCATATCCGTGTACCGTCTGCCGAAGATGTCTGACGGTAATTTTTCCGTAGGATCTGTCTGCGGGAAAGGGGGAACGGGAGAGATTGACCGTTCGCAACTTTTTGTTCATGAATTAGCGAAGTCGCAGTATTGGTGGGCTGATGGGGGAACACTCACGAATGACAACCATACTTTTGTTGCGAACAATGACGTGTCGAATGCGACGGTCCACCTGACGGTGACCCCACCGCACGGCTGTGATCCAGAGACATACGATGCTCCTGTGATAGTCGGTAGGCAACCCAAGCTGGATAAACGTAGTGATATCGTATGTCGTGTCGCAGGGCACACGCATCAGCTCCTTGCGACAGTGACGAATCCGACGGTGAAGGTGCAACAGATTGCTTGGTACCGCGTTGGAGAGCCTGATGCACCTTTTGCAACGACCAATGCGACACAGACGGAATGCCCGCTTACGTTGACGGAAGCAGACATACAGCAGGAGAAACTGGAGATAGAGGCTCGTATCTCAAGCAACGGAGCTTGTTCGGGAGAGTTCCGAGATACGATTCAGATTAGTTGGCAGGAACCGCCGACGCTTACGATAGGAGATTCGCCGGCAACGGTTTGCCAGACGAATGCCGAAGGGATTAACCTGGCGGAGAAAGTACAGGCGCTTTACTATAACGAGGTGACGTGGAATTTGCAGAACGGAAGTGCAGGTTCATTGGTGGAGGAAAGCGTGTTCAAGCCGAAAGAGGATTTTAGTGGAACGGCAAACATTCAGGTGACAGCTTTTGGCTTTCATGGTTGCCCTGAAGAAAGCAAGACGATACAGGTGGAGGTCCTGCCTGCTCCGGAGTCCGGAATCACGGTGGAGGGAGAAAGCTGTACCCGAAGACAGGTCGAGTTGAAACCTACCACTACTCCTGCTCAGATTTTGAGCTACGATTGGGATTTCGGAGATGGCTCGCAGCAGGGTGGCACGGCAGGAACGGTCAACCACTCCTATGACGATGCGAAAACCTATACAGTGACCCTGACGGCGAATTTTACTAACGGTTGTACCCGGGTGGAGGAAAAGGAATGGCTTGTTAATCCCACGCCGCAGGCAATCTTCGACTTGCCGAAAGAGTTGCCGATAAACAAACTGGTGAGTTGGACCAGCACCTCCCTGCCGGAGACGGTATCCTGCCGGTGGAGCGTGGACGGTCGGAGCTTTTCGACTCCGACAGTGAATTATACGTTTACTACGCCGGGCAAGCAAGACGTGATACTGATTGTCACCGCTACGGAGGGTTGTACGGATACCTTGCCGAAGTCTACGGAAGTGTTGGAGAGTCCGGTGCCGAATTTTACAGTGACGCTGGATGAGTGTACGGGCGAAGTGGCCATCACGAACAAATCCACTCGGGCAAATGCGACTCCCTCTTGGGATTTCGGAAACGGTTCATCTGTTTCCCACGATTGGGATCCCCAACCGCTGACTTATACGCCGATATTCAAGGATACGACTTACACGATTCGTCTGACCTTGGTCAATGTGTCGGATTCCGTGGATTTCACGCAGAAAGTCAAAGTCATTTCCGATTTGAAGCCCGATTTTGAAATCAGAGAGCCTGATCCTTGCAACAAGACTTCTAAGAAAATTGAGATAACGACCCGGGGAAAGGCGGAAAAAACAACCGTCACATGGGGAGACGGTTCAAAGAAGGAAGAGTGGACATCCGATCAGCTGATACGTATGCTTTCTCACATTTATGAGGCAAATGAGGGACTTGTATCAAAGAGTTATACGATTACCCTGACGGCGGAGAATAGCTGTCATAAAGGGGCGCCGATTACCAAAAATGTTTCCGTTACACCGGCGGAGGTGACGACTCAATTGTTGCGGGACAATCCGGATCAGCATATCTGTTACGGAGAGGATGTGAATTTCTGGAACAGGTCGCATGGGTTTATCTCTCGGGGATTTACCTGCGAATGGGATTTCGGCGACGGAACGCCGTTGCAGTCCGATACCGTAGCAACAACGCCGAAGATGCATCGTTTTGAAAAACCGGGAACCTATGAGGTGCGTTTGCGGGTCAAAGACGAATGTAATGAACGAGTGGAATCGCTGTCGGTCATCATACACGGAAACGATAGTCTGGCTATCGCTTTCGGTAAGGACAAGGATAAATTATGTACGGGAGACAGTGTTCGCATCTGGCTGGATCAAAAAGGGAAAGAGCGTTTCTCCAATTTGAGCTGGACCCTGCCGGATGAAACGCGTCGATTGAACGAGGATACCATATATTATAAGTTTAAGAATCCTGGAGATAATTGGAAAGTGTTGCTGAGTGCGGAGGCGGACGGTTGTAAGGAAAGAACGAGGACTTGGACATGTAAGGTGCAACAGACACCGAAAGCGTTGATTGACTTCACTGAACCCGGAGTGGAAAGCGTGGGCTGTACGCCGTTGAGCATGCCGTTCAAGGCAGCCGGAGGAATAGGGAACATCCGGTATTTCTGGGATTTCGGTGATGGCTCATCTTCGATAGAACAGACACCGACTCCTCCCAAGGTATTTGAGCGGGAGGGCGACTACAAGGTGAGGTTGAGCATGGAGTCCACCAATGGTTGTATCGGACGGGATTCGCTGTCCGTTACTGCCCAGATTACGCCCGTTCCGCGCTTTACATTGAGCAGGCGTTTGGTTTGTTCCAGCGAGGGAGATTTTGAAATCACGATGTTCAACCGTACGGAGGATGCGGAGAATTGCACCTTTGAATGGTACAGGGGGAACGATATGGTGTCCAGGGATAAAGATTCCCTGCATCTGCTTTTTGAACACTTCCACGGCAAGGAGAAAATCGCCTTGTGCGCCACCCATGTCGGTTCGCACTGTCCCGCTTGGATGAACGACAGCATTGTGTCTTCCCGACCCTTGAAGGCGAGTTTGTCAGTGTCTCCGGATACGATATGCGCTGGTATGGAAGTGGTGTTCCGAGATACCTTGTCATTGGCAGGGAGTACCTGTGAATTTTATTTCGATGACGGCACTTTGGACGACTCGAAAGAGGTGAGCAAGACCTACGAGGAGCCGGGGCGGTATGCTTACCGGTTCGTACAGCGAAATGCCGACGGATGTACGGATACCCTCCGGGCTTCGATTTTCGTCCATACCTTGCCTGTGCCGGAATTTGAGTGGAAAGAGACCAATTTGCAACCGCATATCGCTAACCTCCGGCCCGGTATTGCCTTGCCGGAAAAGGGGAATGGTGGCGTTCGTTTTATCAATCATTCCACGCTGACCCCGATGGAGGGAGAGGGTGCGGGCTTGTCTTACTACTGGGATTTCGGAGACGGTCAGTTTTCCCGGGAGAAGGAGCCGGCTCACCGCTTTGAGAACAATGGCGTCTACGATGTTGTATTGTATGCGATCTCTGAACAGGGGTGTCGGGACAGCATCTCGTATTTGGTGGATGATATTTCAGCGATTAAGGGGTTGTTTTTTCCCAATGCCATCGTGCCGGCAAGTAGCGACCCCGGTGTGAACCGCTTCCAGCCCAAGGGCATAGGTTTGCATACCTTTACCCTGAAAGTCTATGGTCCGGACGGTACTTGTGTCTGGCAGACGGACAGGTTGGACGACGGCAGGCCGGCGGAATACTGGGACGGCACCTACAACGGACGACCGGTTCCCGCAGGGGTGTACAACTGGGAGGCGTCCGCCTTGTTTATCGACGGCACTGTCCAGAACCACATCAATGGCGCATTGATTGTGATTAGGTAGTTCGTAAAGTTCATAAAGTTTATAAAGTTATAAAGTTTGTTGGGTTTGTTTGTAAGATTTATAAATCCTCAACTTTAAAAACTTTATAAACTTTGAATTTTATAAGCCCTTAAAAATTTTCAACTTTATCAATTCTCAGAAAATTTTTTCTTGTTTGTATGAACAATATGGAATAAGTTATTAATTTTGTTCCGAAGTTCCAAATAGTATAATTATGTGTCGAATTATCTTTTTTGTGGGCTGCTTGTTATTCTTATCCCTTGGTGTTCAAGCGAATAACGTTCGCATTACCAGGAATTTGACAATTGCGGACGCGGAGATTTACGATGACCACGCCAATGT
>CAMWQQ010000028.1 GCA_947176455.1 uncultured Odoribacter sp.
TTCATCACCCGTCCATAAGCGTCTTGTCCCAGTTTTTCGCCAAACGCCAAACTATCTTTCAGGCAACCTTCCGCCAAGGCGTCACCCAGTTTCAGCATTCCGCTTTTCAGGTAATTCCCGAACGCATCGTAGAATGTCCCCCGTTCCATTGTACCGAACAAGGCTTCCATTACCTCCGTCAAGGCGCCAAAATCATAGCGTCCCCACAAACACTGCGCATACTCCGCTCCGTATTTCAACGGTTCCGCCTCATACTTGCGTTTCAATTCGATGACAGGGTCGTTCATAATGTTCTCAATCATCGACTTCAATCCCTCGGCATCGCGCACGCCACCGATATGGCGCACGATTTCCTTGCCCTCGCCGTCCAAAAACAGGAAAGTCGGGAAAGCCGAAATCTTGTAAGTGTCCGCAATCTTGTCCGGGTCGGCAACGTCAATGACATATTTCAAAAACACATAACGCGGATTCACGTAGTCGCCCGCCTCTTTTGTGGGCAATACCTTCTCCATGACCATTTTGCAAGGACCACACCACGTCGTCGAAACCATAGCAATCACTTTCTTGCCGTCCCGATTCGCCTGCGCCAAGCCCTCTTTCAAACTGCCGTGAAAGATCTCAACCTGTGCCCTGCTGGCAAATACAGCCACCAGCAAACACATTGTAAATAATAATTTTCTCATCGTATCCTTTTTTACGATCAACATCAATAAGTCCATTCGCCTGCTGCCGTCATGGAAACAATCTTGCCGTCCATAAGCAACGGTTCTTTCAACGACTCATTGGCATTCAATGCACTCAATTCGTAAATCCGGCTCTGGGTCCCGTCATAAGTAGCAACGAATATCCGTTCCTGCTTTTCATCAAACAACATGGCAGTCACCTCTCCGGTCAAGCCACTATACCAATCCACGTCGGTACCACCGGTTTCATAGTAGAAACGAACGATTTTCTTCCCTTCCGCAAAGAACCAATAGCCGTGGTCGCTCAACAGGCACACCGGATGCTCTCCCGACAAATTGGGACGTTGCAAAACCTCACGGCAAGAGAATGGATTAATCGGCTCCCAGTTTGTATCAAAATCAAACCCGATATTAATTTCATAAAAATGAGCCGTTCCGGATGCCGGGTCCCACAATACCGGATACATGACATTATCAGAACCGTCCACACGTTCGCCATAGGTCAAGTACTTCAAACCCGTCGTTATCGGAGCTTCCCCTTGAAAAACCTCCACTTCATCAAACAGAGCCGCTTGGTCATGCAACATCTGGTCTTTATTCCTATCACAAGTCAAATGCAGGAACTGTTCCGTATTTTCATCATAAGCAAACCAAACCTCCGTAGTCGCCGCACTATTCATTCCCGCCCAAGCGAAAGAATGACCGGTCACCGGTTCATGAAGCGTCCGGCTATCAAAAAGATTCAACAGAAAAAGCTGACCTTCACTGATAACCATGCCCATTCCATAATAACAGAAAAAATGTTCCGGGATAAATTCACCCTGATATCCATCAATGCTCTCAGCCGTATAATAACCGTCCAATTCCATGGTCTGGGCATTCAACGAAGCCACTTTCTTGTCGCCCTCCGCACATACCACATACATACCATTGGAATAAGGGGCTATCAATTGTTTCGGCTTCTTACCCAGATGCCCGAATTCAGGATTGACCTGCTCGAAAATCGAGTGCACTAAAGGCGCATTTTCCCGGTCGCGACGTTGCATGGACAGCACAGCCGTCCCGTCTGCATCCTCGCTCAACACAAACAAAGCATTAGAGAAAGCGGTTCCCACTTTCACGCCGAACTGAGCGTAATATTTCAAATCCGTCGCCCGGTCCGTGACGCACAATACTCCGGCATAATTTGCATTGCGCGGAACTTCCGTCATGACCGCCCGACAAAAGCGTTCGGTCGAGATGACCTTGTTGTTCACCTTCCACTCAAAATCCAATTCATCGGTTTCCTCCACCTGAAAATGAAGTTTCAACGTTTCTATCTTCAACGTATCCATTTGGTCCACATTATAGACCTCTTCCACGCCCTCGATTTCAATGGAATTCAATGTTGAATAACGGTAATTGCCGTTATCGTCCGTACATGCGCCCACCAAAGCCAAAAGGCACATTCCGGCTACCCATATATTCTTTATCTTCATAATACCTTATTTTAAAAATCAGCAGGAATTTTCAATCGAACACCATTTTCATCATAGAAACCGGGGTCGGCATCAAACACTTTTTTCAGTCTCACGATAGCGGCACACTCTTTCGGATAGGTGAACCAATATATATTTTGGTCTGTCGACAAATCACCTTTTCCGCCCCAGATTTTAATCCACTCGCGCAACTTGGTCGGATGCCACGTTCCGAAACCTTTTCTCTCCCAATGTTTCCACCAAATCGGTTCTTCCAGAATATCTGAAACCCGGACCGCCACGAACAACTTTTCTTTCACTCCCTGCACCAAATCCTCTCCGTCGACAATCCGTATCCGGATTTCTTTGGTCTCGGTAGACATGGAGGCACTCCGTTTCAGCGTGATGTGCAACGAATCCGTCATTTTCCCGGCAGGAATGACCCATTCCGAAGCAATCGGTTCAAAATCCACCCCTTCCGTCGTATTGGCAGCAGGAATGACTTCCACCCTGTACTTCAAATCCCGAGGACTTTCGCTACCGGTAATTACCACGGGAATGCACAACTCCCGGGTCTTGACTTCATCGGGGTCATAGGCAAACGTATAAGTCACTGTATCCTGTCTCAAAATCAAAGTGGTGTCGGATTTTAAGTCACTCAACTGAAAGAATGCGCTGTAAGGACCTTCAAACATCTCTCTCGAAGCCTCGTCACAACCGTACAAGCCCCACAGCATCAACATGCCCAATAGGCCGATATAATATTTCTTCATCATTTTCATGGCATTAAATTTTATTGTGCATTATTACCGAACTCGTTCTCGTCCTTGGGCAAAGGTAGCTCAAACAATTCCAAGGATGCCGGTATGTTCTCCTCCCGGGTGACAATGTTCCGGAACAAACGCTTATAGAAATAGAACAATTTGCCTTCTCCCCAACAGTCTTTCCGGTATTCATTGGCTATTTGCTCCAGCAACGCCCCGGCATCACCTTTCAAGCTCTCCGGCAGGGCGCTCAAGTTCCGGGAAACCCGGACTTCGTTTAACAATCGCCAAGACTCTTCGGGACGGGCGGACAAATTAGCCTCCGCCGCCATATAATACACCTCGCTCAAGCGAATCATAGGCAATAATTTTTCCCAAGGAGTGATGTCTGAAGAATTCGCCCCGGTAGACATGGTCCGCACATATTTGTTCAGATAGGTCGAAGACGGTGTCGTAGAAGTCGTCGTCCACCAAGCCATTCGGTAGTCTTCCACGCTACCGTAAGCCGAAGCATTCGTATAAACGTCATTGACATAATCCTTATCCACTTCGTAACCGGCAAAGCCCAAATAGCGACTCATATTCTTAATTTCCTGATAGTAGACACCCCATATCAGTTCCCGTTCGAACATCAGGTTTTTGGTTACGCCCCAATCTTCCCGCTTCACCAGAGAAAAAACATCCGTCGCCTCTATCACCTCGTTGGCATAACGCAAGGCATTGGTATAATCTTCTTTCAACATATACACCCGCGCAAGCGTGGCGCAAACGGCATAGTAGTTCATCCGGATGCCCCGGAAGTTGAAAGCCAGGTCGGTAACATTCATCGCATCCCCGTATTTCGACTGGTCGTCTTTATCCACCCAACGCCCGTAAATTTGAATCGGGTCATTCTTTAATAACACATAAGCCGAATCCAAGTCCCGTTGTATCTTGCCAAGTACTTCCGTAGCCGTCATTACCTGCACAATCTGATTGGAAAACGTCTCATGATACGGAATGGCTTTCTTATCCATTCCTCCGTTTTTCAGCACGGGACCAAACAGACGCAACAAATCCAAGTGCAAATAAGCCCGCAATCCCAACGCCTCACCTTTTATCAGATTGTAGTACTCGTAATCGGAAGCCTCCTTGCCGTCCATATAGCCCAGCAACAGATTGATATTGGCAATCGCCTTGTACAATTGCAACCAAGTGGCATCCAGACGGTCTGCCATTTCCTGGTCCGTATAACGGAACGCATGAAACTCACTCGTCTTCTGCCAGTAATGCACGATTTCTTCCGGGAAACCAATAGTCAGTTCCCGACCATAAGCCGCATCGCTGTTCAATAACGTATAACTACCGGTCAACATCTGCATAAAACCTTTCTCCTCCTCGAACATCTTGTCCGGTTCCACCTGCCCGTAAGGTGTCACATCCAGCCAGTCTCCGCAGGCAGTCAGCGCAAACAGGCTAATTAATCCTAATATGTATCTTTTTCCTATCATGACTTTAGAAATTTACGTTCAACGAAAATGTGTACTCCCGGGCAAACGGATAATCCAGACCACGTTCACGTTTCACCGTGGAAACATAGAACAGGCTTCCGCTGTTCAATCCGACACGCACCGACGACAGACGCATTTTTTTGAGCCATTCTGTCGGGAATCGCCAAGACAAGGAGATATTGCTCATTTCCAAGAAATTATTGTCCTGCACAAAACGGCTGGTATAGTTTGACACACTGCGGTCTGCGATGTCTTTATAGAAACAATGTTGTCCCGGCTGTTGCCACCGTTCTTCAAGCACGCGCCGGTCGGCATTCGTGTAAGGCTTGGCGCCTTCTACCCGTTCCGCCAGCGTACTGTTGTACAACTGTCCGCCGAAACTATAACGCATCAGGATATTCAACGACCAATTTTTCCAAATGATGTTGGTCCCGATATTCCCTTCCAACGTCGGGTCCGTGCAACCCACAACAACCTTATCCCGGTAATCCCAGGTTTCAGTAATCTCGCCGTTGCGGGTCAGAAACAATTCCTTACCGTTGGCAGGATTGATGCCGAGAGAACGCACCGCCTTGATTGCATTCAACGATTCCCCTTCCTCATACATGGCAATCGGCTGCGTCTGGTCGGCACCTTTCGATTCGTTGTTTGCCTTGTTCAAAGCACTCAACGCCGAACTGATTTTGGTAATCCGGTTCTGGTTGTGCACTCCGCTGAAATTGACTGCCCAGTCGAAATCCTTGTTTCTGACAATCACGGCATTGACGTCAAACTCATAACCGTCATTCTTTTGTTTTCCATAATTAGCCGTGTAACTGGAGAAACCGAGAGAAGGCGTAACCGATACTGGAAGCAACAGACCGTTGGTCAAGTCGTTGTAATAATCAAAACGCACGGTCAGACGACGTTGCAGCACTTCGATGTCCACACCCAGATTTCGTTTCAGACTCTTCTGCCATTCCAATGCCGTATTACCATAGGTCATAAAAGTCGCCCCCAACCCTTGATAATACATCTGGTCCTGATTGTATGCCAGCATCGTCCGAGCTTGGTAGGACTGGAAATTCTGATTTCCCGTCTCTCCTATGGATGCCCGCACGGTAAAACGCGTCAGCCAATCCACGTTGTCCATAAATGCCTCGTTGTTCAAGTTCCAGCCAATACCCACCGACCAGAACGGTGCAAAACGCTTGTCCTTTCCATACTTGGAAGAACCGTCCATACGTCCGGAGAAATCGGCAAAATAACGATTGTTATAGGAATAGTTGATGTTGGCAAAAAATCCCGCCATTCTGGATTCCGACTCAGAACCGGAAGGTTTGCCACCCTCCTTGTACTTTGAAGCGAACCAGATTTCCTTGAAACGACCGTCCAAGAAGCCGGTTGCCACATACCCGTCCGACACCGCCTTGTCCTGTTTCAGGTTCAAACCGATACCGGAAAACAACGTGTGACCCTCTTTTTGCAAATTGTAGGTTAGGGTTGCATTGATGTTATATTCAAATCCCTTGTTGTTTGTCTTAGTATACTCCCCTTTGTCTTCGGCATCGAGATTCGTTCTTTTATAAGAAGCATGGTCCGGAGAAATGTATTCATCAGAAGTGCCAAGCGACTTGGACAATGCCACAGACCCCTTGAAACGTAATTCCGGCAAGATGAAATAATCCACGCTCAGATTGTCCGTCACAGACAACAAGGCAGATTCATCCTTGTAAGGCAAAGAAGCGTTGTACAACGGATTCTGATACTGGTCGGCAGAAGCAGACTGGTCGGGATGAACCGTATAAGTCTCTATCAACTTCCCTTGTTCGTCATAAATCGGATTATACGGATTCGCACTGGTATATGCGGAAAACGAACCGTAAGGAGAGTTCTGAACATTCGTTTGTGAAAATTCGAAACTGTTACGGACGCTGATTTTATTTTTCACCCGGTAGGTCAAATCAAAAGAAGCGCCAAATGTTTCCCGATACGATTTTTTCATGACACCGGCTTTCCGGTTGTAATTGGCACCCAATCCGTAAACAACGGCATCCGTCCCCCCCTCCAGATAAAGCGAATGTGCATGCGACACGGCATTCCGCAACGGCTGCGCCATCCAGTCGGTATTGACCCCTCGCACAACATTGGCTTTTATCTGTTCCAGTATCAACAGGTCCTCTATATCATTGTAATCGTATACTCCCGCCTTTCCTTCATACTCCAGTTTCTCCCGGGCTTCCATTAAATCGTAATCCGAAAGGTCCGCCATGGACAAGGAAGTTCGATTGGAATAAGTTACGGAAAACTTGCCGTCGGTAGGCCGACGCGTCTCTATCACGACCACCCCATTGGCGGCACGCGAACCGTATAAGATAGTAGCGGAAGCATCTTTCAATATGGTGATGCTTTCAATCCGTTCCATATCCATGTCGAACACCCGCTGCAAAGAGACTTCATAACCGTCCACGATGAATGTGGGAATATTGCTCTCGCCCATAAAACTGCTTTCGCCACGAACAAAGAAATCGGGCAGACTGTTCGGGTCGGAACCCCGCAAGTTGTTTTCCTTGATTTTAAACGAAGGGTCCACCATTTTCAATGCTTCAAGCAAATTCACATTACCAAACTTCCTCAATTCCTCCCGTTTGGCCGAAGAAACCGAACCAGTGAAACTGTCCTTGGATTTGGAAAAGTAACCGGTCACCACCACCTCATCCATTTCCGTGGCGTCTTCTTCCATAACCACCGTCAAAGGTTTCGTGTCGTCCACCTTTACTTCTTTGGTTTTCATTCCGACAAAGGAGAATATCAGGGTCACCGACTCGGTTCCGGTCATCGAAAAACTGAAACGCCCGTCAACGTCCGTAGAGACACCCAAGGTCGTTCCCTTGATTAATACGGACACTCCCGGCAGAGGGATTCCATCCTTGTCTTTGACCACGCCGGTCAATTCGAATTTTTCCGGAGCCTGAGGAGAAGCCAGCTTGGGAGAGATGACAATGACATCGTCTTCCAACCGATATCCCAAACCAGTGTTTTTCAAGCATTCCGCCAGGATTTCGCTCAAATCCCGATTCTCCGCCGACACGCTGACTTTGTTGACATGCCGGAGTTCATTGCTGCTATACATGAACTCGTAACCGGACTGCCGGGTAATCTCCTGAAAAATTTCAGGCAAAGTCTTGTCCTTCGCTTCCAAACTCAAACGAATCTGCGAATACGTCCGTGCAGAGACTGTCGACAATCCCAGAAGCAGCAAACAAACACAAATTTTCATAGTCAAATACATTTTCCGAACGACATCAGGCAAAGACCCGATATCCAAATCCCGATTTTTTTTCATAAATTTGTTTTGTAAAATTAATAATTGCCATTCGCACAATGGCGTTACTCATTGTTTTCCAGGAAGATGTCGCACACATCTTCCTGTTTTATCATTCAGCAAAGACTTCTATCGTCCGTCCGTTCCGCTCGAAACGGATATGCGTCGTCAATTCCAACTTGTCCAACACCTGTTCCAAGTCCTTGTATTTCGGCAAATTCCCGGTAAAACGAATTTCCCGGACATCCGCATCCCGCAACTCGAATGTGACATCATACCAGCGTCCCAACTTGCGCATCACCTCTTCCAGCAAATCATCGTTGAACACAAAACGCTGGTCTTTCCAAGCAACATAGGCTCTCACATCCACTTTTCGGACTTCCGGTTCCCCCGAAAGATAATTCAATTGCTCGCCGGGTTGCAATTCCCGGGAACGACTTCCCGCATGGACCTTCACTTTCCCCTCCACCAACGTCGCCTGCTGGGTTTCCTGAGGATAAGCCTTGACGTTAAAAGAAGTCCCCAGCACTTTGATTTCCAGTTTCTCCGACTTTACAACAAAGGGGCAGGCACTATTTTTCGCCACTTCAAAATAAGCTTCCCCTTCCAACACGACTTCCCTCACCTCACCAGTAAAAGTCACCGGGTATTTCAGTTCCGTCTCGGCATTCAGCCACACACGGGTGCCGTCGGACAACGTCAGTTGATATTCACCGCCCCGAGGGACGGTTATCGTATTGTATCCTTCAAAAACGCCGGAGTCGCCCAAGGAATAATCCAAGCTTTTCCCTTGCACACGGATGTCAGCGGTCTGTTCTTTGAATCGAATCGCCAGACTGTCGGACAGCAAAACCCGTTTCCCGTCCGACAAGGTCAATACGGCACTCGTCCTGCCCGGTTTAATCACTTCCGCAGCCGTCTGAACATCCGGCTCCCCGTCCGTCCGGGAAAAGAAAGCTAACGCCACGCCAATCAGCAAAGCTCCCACGGCAGCCACTGCCGACCAACGTCTTCCGATACGCAAACGGTTCATCTTTTTCTTGCCAGCCCGAAAACGGAGATACCCCTCCTCGGAAGAAAATAAACGGTGTTCTTCGCAGGCTTTTTCCAGAAATCCCGCCTGGGTAAACTCCTCGTACATCCGTTTGTGTTCCTCGCTTTCTGCCAACCAGTCCGTCAACTGCTTCCGCTCTTCATCATCAAGTACGCCGATAAGCGACTTTTGTATCAGTATAGCTATTTGAAAAGGATAATCCGTCATATTTTTGTTTTTTATTAAAACACGACCTGTAGCAAAAAGTGTCAAAAAAAAAGAAAATAAATCATTACCTTTGCATTGGGACAAAACAAACAGAATATGACCTCATCACAACATACCGCCCGCCAATGGCTTGAACTATTGCATGACGGAAAAGAAGAAGCCTACCGGATTCTTTTTGAGGAATATTATTCGCTTTTGGGTGTTTTTGCCATGAGGTATGTAAAAGACAAAGAAGTCGCCGAGGACATCGTGCAGGATGTCATATTGGAATTATATAGCCGAAAGTTACAATTCGATACCCCTGTCGCCCTAAAAGCATTTCTGTTCCTGTCT
The DNA here is from genome assembly GCA_947176455.1 of uncultured Odoribacter sp. Taxonomy (GTDB): domain Bacteria; phylum Bacteroidota; class Bacteroidia; order Bacteroidales; family Marinifilaceae; genus Odoribacter. Next base: position 9,293 of record CAMWQQ010000028.1, read on the forward strand.
GTCAAAAACCGCGCCCTTAATTTTCTGCGCAACAAGCAGGCTCAGGAACGTTACCTGAGCCACACCCAGGAAGAAGAAAGTTTTTTCCTGAACAACATCATCCGCGAGGAGGTTTATTACCATTTACAGAAAATCATCGGGGAACTATCCAGCCCGGTCCGGCAAATCTACGAACTGACCTTGCAAGAACTTTCCAACGAGGAAATAGCCGAACAGCTCGGCTTATCCGTCGATTCCGTCAAATCCCACAAAAAACGGGGCAAACAGATATTGAAAGAAAGACTGAGAGAACTGATGACATTTCTCCGGACAAGATTCCAGCTTGTCCCAGGCTTACCGCATCCCCTTATTGCGCGCTGATTTCCGTATTCCGCATTGCTGTTTTTCGACTTTCTTCGACCCAATAGTAATAATAAACAAGACACTTGAAATATAACACTCCCTGAATCAGCCTTGCACTTGCTTGTTTAATCCTCCGTCGGCTCGTTGGGATTGAGCTTCACCCACAGAGTCTGCGGTTTCCCGTTGCGGACAATGTCCACCGCCAAAGAGTCCAGCTTGTAAAGCAAACGGGCTGTTTCCAGCGTAAGTTCTCCATAAGGGACTCCCACGATGGATACAATCTCATCACCCGCCTGCAAGCCGGCTGCCTTGTAATAGTTCTCCTTGTAATCAGCAACATAGTCCACGACAAATTTGCCGTCACTGCGCTTGTGAGTGGAATAATAGAAACGCCTAACCAGAGGATTGACCGCCCGATGGAAATTCCGGTGAGGTTGTAGGCCCAAACGTTTATTCTTCATGTCGAAGAAACAATTGAAGCGTTTCAAAAAGTTCAAGCCGACATAATAGAGATTAGACATTGTATGTTTATAGTCCAACGTATAAACACGCAGGGAATCCATTGTGAAAGCGTCACACAACGTAGCCGTTGCGGTATAATAACGTCTATACCCATTCCTCCCTCCTTTCCCCACCCAATAGGGCAACCATACTGCATCTTTCCGGCAGTTCAGACATTCCTGCTCCGGAGCTTCCGACAACAGGAAAACATCGCAAGGAAGTCCTGAGTCAATAAGAAATTTCCGATGGATAGTCAGGGTGTCATTATCCGGGAAACGGAGTTTTAAAGGAAGGGTAACATAAAAAGGACTACCATTTTTCGGGCTATCCAAAGGAAATACCAGGCAATCCGAAGGAAAGTTGTAACCGTCCGCAGGGTGAACTTCCAGGTAGTTGTTCTCAAAATTCAATTCCCAAACATGCGTCGTATCGCTTTTGGGAACATTAAATATCCCCTCATCGCCAATACGACCAAGACGCCACCTGTTTTTAAAAGAGGTTGCACATATTCCCGAATAGACGATATCAGTATTCCCGAGTTTTAATTTCAGATGCAAAGAATCATAAAATATTGTCCGTATTTTTATCTGGCTCCAGCTAGAACCAATCTGAGATGTTTCTCTCACAGAATTTTGCGCCCAAGTCGGATTTTTCGATAGTATGCTCGTATCCAATATGATGGATTCTTTACGATATACCAAGCTGGCTCCCGTGTCAAAGAACAATTTTACCTTAACACTATCGTTCAATTGCACGGGTACCACCATTTTTGTTTCCTCAATAGTAAAATAACTCCGATTGGAAGTGTCCTCTTGTTGTTGTCGCTGTTGTTGTTGCCGACAACTGCACAACACGCCCGAAAAAACAAGCAACAAATTAAAAATGTTTACTACTTTCATAATCTTAATGCGAGAGGTTATAAAAAGGATGTCATTTATTGGGAATTAACCTACAATTAATATTTTACAATATACTGATGGGGATAATTGATATTTTCTTCTCAGATCTATACTCCAATCTTTTTTCAACTTCAAAGCTGGTGATGACCAGGCATTTCGCATCGCATTAGACTGCAAAAATAGTCTATTTTATCCAATAAATCCACCGTACTGGATAAAATAGTATATTTTTTATCCAACAATAAATTACATATTGACTAAAATAGGTAAAAAGATGTACTTTTCACGACATTTACTTTTGATTGACAAAACGATGGAAATTCCGTGAAACAAAAGCAGGCAAGCAATAGGCAAACAACGCAAAATCAATGAATTGCTTTTAAACAAGACTTTTGAAATATAACACTCTTTAAAAATTCACATTAAAACCATTTTCCGACAAGAGAAACAAAATCATCAATTCGCTTGGTCGGTTAGGTGAAACGTTGTACTTTTGCAATAGAATAATGTCGTAAAAAAATATGTTTTTTACGACAAAATACGACCAAAAATGACGAAACAAAGCATTGATAATAAGATACTCACTACCATAAATAGGAAAAAGCACGGTACTATACTATTTGCAAGTAATTTTGCAGATATGGGAGAACAAAAGACCATCAACAAGGTTTTTGAGCGTATCACGTTGTCCGGAAAAATAATCCGGCTTGCAAGAGGCATCTATTGTAAACCGAAAGTCGATACCGAATTCGGCTTCGGAATCGTGTACCCCAGTGTGGATGATGTCGCACAGGCCATTGCCCAAAGAGACAAGTGTCGTATCGTGCCAACCGGTGACGTCGCATTGAACAAACTCGGACTTTCCACACAAGTGCCGATGAATGCGGTCTATTTCACCGATGGCACACCCCGAAGAATAAAAATATATAACGGCAGGGGGATTCTCTTCAAGCGTGTCGTACCCAAACGGCTCAATTTCAAATCGGAACTTATTATGCTGATTACATT
>CAMWQQ010000029.1 GCA_947176455.1 uncultured Odoribacter sp.
GTGCAGACGGATAGCCTTACCCTCGATCATCTTGGGCTGGAAAGCCTGGATACCCAGACGGTGAAGCGTCGGGGCACGGTTCAACAACACCGGATGCCCTTTCAATACATTTTCCAGAATATCCCAAACCACCGGGTCGCGACGGTCTACAATCTTCTTGGCACTCTTCACGGTTTTCACGATACCGCGCTCAATCAGCTTCCGGATGATGAACGGCATATACAACTCGGCGGCCATGTCCTTCGGCAAACCGCACTCGTGCATCTTCAAATCCGGACCGACCACGATAACGGAACGGGCGGAATAATCGACACGCTTACCCAACAGGTTCTGACGGAAACGTCCTTGCTTACCCTTCAAACTGTCGGACAAGGATTTCAACGGTCGGTTGTTTTCAATTTTAACGGCATTCGACTTGCGCGAATTGTCGAACAAGGAATCCACAGCCTCCTGCAACATACGCTTCTCGTTGCGCAGAATCACATCCGGAGCCTTGATTTCAATCAATCGCTTCAACCGATTGTTACGGATAATCACCCGACGGTACAAATCGTTCAGGTCGGAAGTCGCAAAACGTCCTCCGTCCAAAGGAACCAACGGACGCAACTCCGGCGGAATCACCGCCAGCACCTTCACAATCATCCACTCGGGTTTATTGATTTCCTTGCTTTCACGGAAAGCCTCTACCACCTGCAAACGCTTCAACGCCTCGTTCTTGCGCTGCTGGGAAGTTTCCGTGTTCGCCTTGTGACGCAAATCATAAGAAAGGTCGTCCAGGTTCAGGCGTTCCAGCAACATCTGGATTGCCTCCGCACCCATCTTGGCAATGAACTTGTTGGGGTCATCGTCCTCCAGATGCTGATTGTCGGCAGGAATGGCATCCACGATGTCCAAATACTCCTCCTCCGTCAGCAAATCCAGTTCGGCAATTCCCTTCTCTGCCATAATACCGGGCTGAACGACAATATAACGTTCATAATAAATGACCGCATCCAGCTTCTTGGAAGGCAATCCCAACAGGTAACCGATTTTGTTGGGCAAGGACTTGAAATACCAGATGTGGGCAACAGGCACCACCAACTGGATATGTCCCATGCGTTCACGACGCACCTTCTTCTCCGTCACCTCCACACCGCAACGGTCGCAGACAATGCCCTTGTAACGGATACGCTTATACTTTCCGCAATGGCACTCGTAATCCTTCACCGGACCGAAAATCCGCTCGCAGAACAGACCGTCCCGTTCAGGCTTGTAAGTACGATAGTTGATAGTCTCAGGCTTCAGCACCTGGCCGCTGGAATGTTCCAGTATCTCTTCCGGAGATGCCAGTCCGATTGCAATCTTTGTAAAGCTCTTGGGCTTATTGGTATTATTATCTTTTCTAAAAGCCATAATTCTCTAAACTTAAAAGTCTGTCTACTGTTCCTTTACACCAGGTTCACACTCAATCCAAGTCCTCTCAGTTCATGCAACAAAACGTTGAATGATTCCGGAAGTCCCGGTGTCGGCATTGGCTCTCCTTTTACAATGTGCTCGTAAGTCTTGGTACGGCCCATCACGTCGTCCGACTTCACGGTCAGAATCTCCTGCAGGATGTGGGCAGCACCGAATGCCTCCAGCGCCCAAACCTCCATTTCACCGAAACGCTGACCACCGAACTGCGCTTTACCGCCCAAAGGCTGCTGCGTAATCAAAGAGTACGGTCCGATGGAACGGGCGTGCATCTTGTCGTCGACCATGTGGCCCAGTTTCAAGAAGTAAGTCACACCCACCGTCGCAGGCTGGTCGAAACGCTCTCCGGTTCCACCGTCATACAGATAAGTGGTTCCGTAGCGGGGCAGACCTGCCTTGTCCGTGTACTCGTTGATGTCTTCCAGGCTTGCACCGTCGAAAATCGGAGTAGCAAACTTCAATCCCAGCTCTTTTCCAGCCCAACCCAATACAGCCTCGAAAATCTGTCCCAGGTTCATACGGGAAGGCACACCCAGCGGATTCAAGCAAATGTCCACCGGCGTACCGTCTGCCAGGAACGGCATATCCTCTACCCTCACGACGCGCGATACGATACCCTTGTTACCGTGACGTCCTGCCATCTTATCACCGATTTGCAGTTTACGTTTCTTGGCAACGTAAACTTTCGCCATTTTGATGATACCGGAAGGAAGCTCGTCTCCTACGGTCGCATTGTATTTCTTACGCTTCATCTGACCCTCGATTTCCTTGTATTTCAGCACGAAATTGTGCAACAGGTCGCGAATCATGTCGTTCTTCTGCTTGTCCGTCGTCCACTTGTTCGGATTCACTTCCAGGAAATTCAGGCTTTGCAGGGTTTTCAGCGTAAACTTAACTCCCTTCGGAATCACATCCTCGTTCAGGTAATTTCTTACCCCCTGGGAAGTTTTTCCGTTGGTCAATTCAAACAACTTTTCAACCAGCAGACCGGTCAAATCGCCCACTTTCCGCTCGAATTGCTCGTCAATCTCGGCAAGAACCGTTTTTCCGGCAGCCTTGCTCTTCCGGTCACCCAGCATGCGCTGGAACAATTTCTTGTCGATAATCACACCGCTCAACGACGGAGAAGCCTTCAACGAGGCATCTTTCACGTCGCCCGCCTTGTCTCCGAAAATGGCGCGTAGCAATTTTTCCTCCGGACTGGGATCGGATTCTCCCTTCGGGGTAATCTTACCAATCATGATGTCACCCGGCTTGATGCGGGCACCGATACGAATGATACCGTTCTCGTCCAAATCCTTGGTGGCGTCCTCGCTGACATTCGGTATATCGGATGTCAATTCCTCCAAACCGCGTTTCGTTTCACGCACTTCCAAAGAATACTCGTCCACGTGAACAGAAGTAAACACGTCGTTCCGGACGATATTTTCGGAAATAACGATAGCATCCTCATAGTTATATCCCTTCCAGGGCATATAAGCCACTTTCAGGTTGCGTCCCAGAGCCAGTTCACCGCCTTCGGAAGAATAACCTTCCGTCAGGATTTCGCCCTCCTCCACACGCTGTCCTTTCCGGACAATCGGACGCAGGGTCATGGTCGTACTCTGGTTCGTACGCTTGTATTTCGGCAGAATATATTCCTTGGTATCCCCGTCGAAGGACACAAAACGTTCCTCCTCCGTCTGGTCATACTTGATCACGATGCGACGACCGTCCACAAAATCAACGACACCCGGTCCCTCAGCAACAATCTGGGTACGGGAATCGCGAATCAGGGAAGCCTCCAGACCGGTTCCCACAATCGGAGCCTGCGGTTTGATAATGGGCACTGCCTGACGCATCATGTTTGAACCCATCAAGGCACGGTTAGCATCGTCGTGTTCCAGGAAAGGAATCAAAGAAGCCGCAATGGAGGCAATCTGGTTGGGAGCCACGTCGATTAAATCGATATTCTCAACCTCCTCAACCGGGAAATCACCGTCCTTGCGGGATTTTGCCCGCTTGTTCACAAAATGACCGTCATCGGCAACCTTGGCATTCGCCTGGGCAATCACCAGTCCTTCTTCCTCCTCTGCCGACAAATACTTCACGCCTTCGTCGGAAAGGTCCACCACGCCTTTGTTCACCTTGCGGTAAGGCGTCTCGATGAAACCCAGATCATTGATCTTCGCATATACGCAAAGAGAAGAAATCAAACCGATATTCGGACCTTCCGGCGTCTCAATGGGACAAAGACGTCCGTAGTGCGTATAATGCACGTCTCGAACCTCGAAACCGGCACGGTCACGCGACAAACCACCGGGTCCCAGAGCCGACATACGCCGCTTGTGCGTAATCTCGGCAAGCGGGTTCGTCTGGTCCATAAACTGTGACAAAGCATTCGTTCCGAAAAACGAATTAATCACAGAAGACAATATCTTGGAATTAATCAAATCCACCGGAGTGAACACCTCGTTGTCCCGCACGTTCATGCGCTCCCGGATGGTACGCGCCATTCTCGCCAGACCGACGCCGAACTGGTTGTACAACTGCTCCCCGACGGTACGCACGCGACGGTTGCTCAAGTGGTCGATATCGTCCACGTCCGTCCGCGCATTCAGCAACTTGATCAGATACTTGATAATCTCAATGATATCCTCTTTCGTCAGCACGCGAATTTCCGGATCCGTAGACAAGCCCAGTTTCTTGTTCAACTTGTAACGACCCACATCTCCCAGGTCATAACGCTTGTCAGAGAAGAACAGCTTGTCGATAACATCGCGGGCTGTCGCCTCGTCTGGCGGTTCCGAACTACGCAACTGCCTGTAAATGTGCATCACAGCCTCTTTCTCCGAGTTACACGGGTCCTTCTGCAAGGTGTTGTATATAATGGCGTAATCCGCCAGATTCTGTTTTTCCTTGTGCAACAAAATCGTCTTTGCACCGGAATCCACAATCGCGTCAATATGTTCGTTCTCCAAAACCGTCTCACGGTCCACGATGATTTCGTTACGCTCGATGGACACCACCTCACCGGTATCCTCGTCCACGAAATCCTCCACCCACGTCTTCAAAACACGTGCAGCCAATCTGCGACCAACGACTTTTTTCAATCCCGATTTGGAAACATTCACTTCGTCCGCCAAATCGAAAATTTGCAGAATATCCTTATCCGTCTCAAAACCGATAGCACGCAACAAAGTAGTCACCGGCAACTTCTTCTTCCGGTCGATGTATGCGTACATCACATTGTTGATGTCCGTGGCAAATTCAATCCATGAACCCTTGAACGGAATGATTCTGGCAGAATAAAGTTTGGTACCGTTCGCATGAACACTCTGGCCGAAAAATACACCCGGCGACCGATGCAGCTGAGACACGATGACGCGCTCGGCTCCATTGATGACAAAAGTGCCTTTGGGTGTCATATACGGCACATTCCCCAGATATACGTCTTCAATCACCGTGTCGAAATCCTCATGCTCGGGATCCGTACAATACAACTTCAATTTGGCCTTCAACGGGGCTCCGTAAGTCAAGCCCTGCTCCAAACACTCGTCAATGGTATAACGAGGCGGATCGATGAAATAGTCCAAAAATTCCAGAACGAAATTGTTCCGGGTGTCGGTGATTGGGAAGTTCTCCTTGAAAACAGTATACAGGCCTTCGTTCTTTCTGTTTTCAGGCGTCGTACCCAATTGAAAAAAGTCCTTGAAAGACTTTAATTGCACTTCAAGAAAATCAGGGTATTGCAACTGATTCTTCGTGGAGGCAAAACTTATTCTCTTGTTTGAAGTATTTGAAGACATCTAATAATTTTTTGGAACCTAAACAATATTAACAACAAAACGGTTTAGAGTCAAAAATTGACTCTAAACCTTAAAACCCGAAGGGTCTATGCTTATTTAAGTTCAACCTCAGCTCCTGCTTCTTCCAGTTGAGCTTTCAATTGTTCAGCTTCTTCCTTGGAAACTTTTTCCTTCAAAGGAGCCGGAGCCTTGTCAACTAATTCCTTAGCCTCTTTCAATCCAAGACCAGTCAGCTCTTTCACCAACTTAACAACGCCCAATTTTGCAGCACCGCCTGATTTCAGGATTACATCAAACTCAGTCTGTGCGGCAGCAGCACCACCAGCTTCACCACCGGCTGCCGGAGCAGCTACAACAGCAGCAGCGGCTGCAGGTTCGATACCGTACTCTTCTTTTAAGATGTCAGCTAACTCTTTTACGTCTTTTACTGTCAGGTTAACCAGTTCTTCTGCAAGTTTTTTCAAATCTGCCATTTCGATAAGTATTTAAAATGTTTTTATTCAAAAAATGATAATTTAAATTATGCTCTATCTTCCAAAGTCTTAAGCACTCCTCCGATAGTGTTTTTCCCTGATTCCAAAGCAGAGATAAGTTTTTGCATCGGCGATTGCAACAACAGTACGATATCTCCCAGCAACTCCTCCTTGGATTTGATGCTGACCAGAGCGTCCAGTTGATTCTCACCTACATAGGCACATTCTTCCACGAAAGCAGCCTTCAGCACAGGTTTGTCATGGCTCTTGCGGAACTCCTTGATCAATTTGGCAGGAGCATTTCCCGTTTCAGACAGCATGACAGCACTGGAGCCTTTCAATACGCCATAAATTTCTTTATAGTCGGCTTCCAGACCTTCCAAAGCCACCCGCAACAAAGTGTTCTTTACCTGTATCAGCTTGATGTTGGCGTCGAAGCAAGCCTTGCGCAATTCCTGCGTGGAGGCTGCGTCCAACTCCGAGATATCACTGATATAGATATGCTTGTGGGCTTTAATCTGCTCGGTTAAATTGTCTATGATTACTTGTTTTTCTTCCCTTTTCATTCTACAAATGGTCCTTTAAAGGTTAATAATTAATCAAGTAATGACTTAAGGTCTAATTTAATACCGGGACTCATTGTACTTGACAGGAATACACTCTTCACATAAGTACCCTTTGCAGCAGAAGGTTTCAGTTTCTGGATAGTGGCCATGAACTCACGGGCATTATCCTTGATCTTCTCAGCATCGAAATTCACCTTACCGATAGAAGTGTGTACAATACCGAACTTGTCAACTTTAAAGTCAATCTTTCCCTGCTTTACCTCGTTCACGGCCTTACCGATTTCCATGGTAACCGTACCGCTCTTCGGGTTAGGCATCAATCCACGCGGACCCAAGATTCGTCCTAAAGCACCAATTTTACCCATGATGGCAGGCATCGTAATGATGATATCGATATCAGTCCAACCTGATTTCAATTTCTCAATATACTCATCCAAACCTACATAGTCGGCTCCTGCAGCCTTGGCCTCTTCCTCCTTGTCGGGCGTACAGAGAACCAAAACGCGAACCTCCTTACCGGTGCCGTGGGGCAAAGTCACCACGCCGCGAACCATTTGATTAGCCTTGCGCGGGTCAACCCCCAGACGAACGTCCATGTCAACTGACGCATCGAACTTGGTGAAAGTGATGTCCTTCACCAGCTGAGCAGCTTCCTCGATGGTATAAAACCTACCATCTTCGATTTTCTCTAAAGCTAACTTCTTATTTTTTGTCAGTTTACTCATTACGTTTGAAGTATTACGAATTCATTAAAAAGGTTTCTCACCGTCAATGGTGATCCCCATACTTCTGGCAGTTCCAGCTACCATGCTCATCGCTTTTTCAATCTCAAAAGCATTCAAATCGCTCATCTTGCCCGTAGCGATTTCCCGCACCTTGTCCCAGGATAAGGAAGCCACCTTCTTACGGTTGGGCTGGTCTGAGCCGGATTTGATTTTCGCAGCTTCCAAAAGCTGAATAGCAACAGGCGGCTGTTTGGTGATGAAATCAAATGATTTGTCCCCGTACACCTGAATGATTACCGGAATAATCTTTCCAGCCTGATCCTGAGTTCTCGCATTGAACTGCTTGCAGAAGTCCATGATGTTGACTCCTTTGGAACCCAAGGCAGGACCTACTGGAGGAGAAGGATTCGCGGCACCAGCTTTAATCTGTAGCTTTATGAGAGCTTCAACTTCTTTTGCCATTTTTTCCGTGTTTAAATATTATTCTTTTTCTACCTGCATGAAACTTAATTCCAGAGGCGTCTGGCGACCAAAAACCTTGACAATGACCTTGACACGTTTCTTGTCGTTATTCACCTCCTCTATCACACCGGTAAAACCGTTGAACGGTCCGTCTGTAACTTTTACGGATTCGCCAACGACGTAAGGTATGTTTATCTCCTCGGGTTGTTCCGCCTGTTTGTCCACCGTTCCGAGAATCCGGTTAATCTCCGCTTGACGCATCGGTACCGGCTCTCCGCCTTTGGTTTCCCCCAGGAAGCCCATTACGTTCGTGATGTCACGAAGCATATGGGGGATTTCGCCGACAAGAGCAGCCTCTATCATCACGTAGCCGGGGAAAAAGTTCCGCTCTTTGCTGATCTTCTTTCCGTTTCGCACCTGATAAATCTTCTCGGTAGGTATCAAAACCTGTGAAACATAATCCTGCAGCCCTAAACTGGCAACCTCGCTTTCAATGTATTCCTTCACCTTTTTCTCCTTTCCACCGACCACACGAAGTACATACCATCTTTTCTTAATTTCTGCCATGTCTGTTCTGAGGATTAATTACAACATACCATATATAAAGTCCATCACATGTCTGAATGCGAAATCCATCACAAAAATACCCACCGCAATAATGACGGAAGCAATCATTACTATGGTTGCACTGCTCTGGAGTTCAGACCATGACGGCCAGGAGACCTTATGAACCAGCTCGTTGTAAACGTCTGTAAAATAAGCTTTTATATTCATCTGTCTATCAATTGAAAATTTCAAGACCGCAAAATACGGCTTAAAATTCAAATTAAGCACGGGAGGAGAGACTCGAACTCCCGACACCTGGTTTTGGAGACCAGTGCTCTACCAACTGAGCTACACCCGTAAACGGTAGGTTGCAAACCGACCGAAGTCCATTTACAACCTACACCCGTATGTTATTACTCGATGATCTCGGTAATCTGACCAGCACCTACGGTACGACCGCCTTCACGGATAGCGAAGCGAAGACCGAGTGAGCAAGCTACCGGAGTCAGCAACTCAACCGTGATGGTTACGTTATCTCCCGGCATAACCATTTCAGTTCCTTCCGGCAGAGAAATTTCACCGGTTACGTCCATCGTACGCAGATAGAACTGAGGTCTGTACTTGTTGTGGAACGGAGTGTGACGACCACCTTCTTCTTTCTTCAGGATATAAACCTCAGCCTTGAACTTGCTGTGCGGTTTAACTGAACCCGGTTTTGCCAATACCATACCACGTTTAACTTCGTTCTTGTCGATACCGCGGAGCAACAAACCAACGTTATCTCCGGCTTCACCTTCATCCAGCAATTTGCGGAACATCTCAACTCCGGTACAAACCGTCTTCTTACCGTCAGCACCCAGACCGATGATTTCCAACTCGTCACCTACGTGTACAACACCGGTTTCGATACGACCCGTTGCCACAGTTCCACGACCAGTGATTGAGAACACGTCCTCAACCGGCATCAGGAACGGTTTTTCATTGTCACGCGGAGGAAGCGGAATCCAAGTATCAACAGCGTCCATCAACTCCATTACTTTCTCTTCCCATTTCGGTTCTCCGTTCAATGCACCCAGTGCAGAACCCAGGATGATCGGAGTGTTGTCACCGTCATATTGATAGAAGTTCAACAGCTCACGAACTTCCATTTCAACCAATTCCAACATTTCAGCGTCGTCAACCATGTCCACCTTGTTCAGGAACACAACGATCTTCGGAACGTTTACCTGACGAGCCAACAGGATGTGCTCACGAGTCTGGGGCATCGGACCGTCAGTAGCGGCGCAAACCAAGATAGCACCGTCCATCTGAGCAGCACCAGTAACCATGTTCTTTACATAGTCGGCGTGTCCCGGGCAGTCAACGTGTGCATAGTGACGGCTTGCAGTAGAATACTCTACGTGAGCGGTGTTGATCGTGATACCTCTTTCTTTCTCCTCCGGAGCGTTATCGATAGAATCGAAAGAACGCAACTCAGAAAGACCTTTCTTTGCCAGCACAGTAGTGATTGCTGCCGTCAAAGTGGTTTTACCGTGGTCAACGTGACCGATAGTACCGATATTTACGTGTGGTTTTGACCTGTCAAACTTTTCTTTAGCCATGACTTTAAAACTTTTTATTATTAAACAATTTATCTCGAATAACTCTTCTTCTCTGCAAAAACAAGGTTTTCAAACACTTACATCTACAAGCGCCGTCAAACCGTACTTTTAAGCGTGCAAATATAAGTAAATAATTCTGTCCTGCAAAATTATTTCTTTAAAATCCCTCTCTTTCTTTTTCCTTGACTTTCACCAACTGGCGTTTCAGCACGTCATACAACTCATCAACTGCTTCTTCGAACTTTTTGGCGTTCTTCTTGGCGAAAACATCCTGCCCTTTAACGGACACGGTCGTTTCCACCACCTTGTTTTCCAACTTATCGTCCTTTTCCAGCTTCAGAGCGACCTCGATGCCGACAATCCCGTCGTGATACTTTTCCAGCTTGGAAAACTTTTTCTGAATGAAATCCTCCAACTGGGAACTCGCGGAAAAACCGACCGCATTGATTTTCATTTCCATAACGTTTCCTCCTTTCATTTTAAGCTCTGGGATGAGCCTCGTTATAAACCCGTTTCAAACTTTCAAAAGAATTGTGAGTATAGACCTGCGTGGCCGCCAGACTGGAATGCCCCAGCAATTCGCGAATGGCCTCGATGCAAGCGCCGTTGTTCAGCAACGCCGTGGCAAACGAGTGGCGCAAGATATGCGGACTGCGTTTCGCCAGCGAGGTCACCTCCCCCAGGCACTTTTTGACGTGCCGGTAGACGTACTTCTCGTTGGCAGGCGCACCGTCGTCCGTGATGAAAAAGAAATCGTGCCCCTTTCCGGACAACCTCTTCTCCCTTTCCGCCAGATACGCCCGAATTTCCTCCATCAAATCCTCCAGCAACGGAACAATCCGCTGTTTGTCTCCCTTTCCAGTGACCCTGACCATCCCGGCACTCATGTCCAGGTCGTCCAACTTCAGGGCGACAAGCTCCGAACGCCGCATGCCCGTGTAGTAAGCCACCATCAGGAACATCAAATCCCGGAAAGTGGAAAAATCCTCTTTCCCGGATTCTTTCCCATCCAGCAAATCATCCATCTTATAGTCCGGCACGAACACCGGCAGACGCTTTCCGATTTTGGGAGCGACCACCGTTTCCGTAGGATCTTCCTGAAGCACCCCCTCCCGCATCTGGTAACGGAAAAAAGTCCGCAACGAACTCAATTTCCGCCGCACGGATTTGGGCGTCATCGCCTTGGGCCTGTAAACGGCATCCCCCTTGGAAAATTCCAGCTTACCGGACATCAGCCCGACTTCAAATCGCCTGACCATGCCCGATGTCACCTCCGTCCATTCGTGAATGAACTCCACTTTTTCACAGAACTCCGAAAATTGATTCAAATCCTCCTCATAAGCCTTCAATGTCAACGGCGAATACCGCTTCACATTTTTCAGATATATCAGGAACGACTCAATTTCCATACTCAATCTCCTTTAAACGCACCTAATTTAACCTATTTCCCCGGAAAAACAAAATCCGGACGGAAATATGATTCGCAACCTGCGATTTTTCCGCTCCTTTCTACGAAACGGCAAAGGCAGGAAACGCCGGACAATCAATCCTCAGCCATCTGCAAGCTCTGCTTGTAGATGGCCTTGATGCGCTGTGCACGGTTGCGCACGGAAGGTTTCGTAAACGCCTGACGGTCTCTCAGCTCTTTTACGACACCGGTTTTTTCAAATTTTCTTTTGAATTTCTTCAAGGCTCTTTCAATATTCTCGCCTTCTTTTAAAGGAACAATAATCATGATGTTTAAATTTTAGGTTGATTGATTCGCATATTTTATCCACTCTGAATCCTGTTCAAAGCCACGAAAAACCGCGTCGTTCTTCGTGTTCCTGTCAAATTTTACTCCTATACTCTCTCCGGAATAAAAGCACCTCCTTTCAAAGTGGATTGATATTAATGCGTTAAACAATACAAAATTGGAGGGCAAAGATAAAGCAAAAAAAGAAGAAAAAGCAGCAAATCACCGGAAAAAATTCAGTTTATAAAGTTTGAAAGTTTATAAGGTTCATAAAGTACAAAGGCATTCTCCGGACAATCATTTGCCAAACGCCTCGCAAAAGCCCAAAACTTTATAAACTTTATGAACTTTATGAACTTTATGAACTTTCTACTAATCAAGGATTCAACAAGTCTTTGCAGTAATAGCCCAGAATCCCGTTAATCATCGTTACATAATTCCGGGCTTTCTGGTTGCCGGGATTCAAACGAAGCAACGCGTTGAATTGGTTCAACGCCCCCGCAAAATCGGCTTCCGCATAAATCAACTCGCCCAGCCGCATCAAAAGCTCCTCTTCCGCCCCCTGCTCCGCCAATTGCCGCTCAAGCAAGGCAATCGCCTCTCTCCTCCGTCCCTCCTCCACCATTTTCCGTATCTCTTGTTCCGTCATCATAATCATCGTTATCTCTTCCCGTTGACTG
>CAMWQQ010000030.1 GCA_947176455.1 uncultured Odoribacter sp.
AGGTGGCTTTGAATTCCGACGACCCGGCAAAACGTTGCGGAGTGCTGATGATGAATCCCCTGGACGGCGAAGTGTACGGAACGGTGAAAATCGGCAACCAGTGCTGGATGTCCGAGAATGTCCGGACGGCGATTCCTGGTAGCAGTTACTTGCAACCGGGCGACGGAAACCCGAAAATCGAGAAAGGGTATTTTTATGCAAGGAACGATGCGGTGAAGAACACCGTTTGTCGGATCGGGTGGCGGATGCAGACCTCCGCGGATTTCCAGGAACTGAAGGATTTCCTGAACCGGGACGGAAATGCCAGTGCCGGTATGAAGTTGAAAGCAGGAAATAATTGGAGCGTGACGAAAGGCAATTTGCTTTACCAAGGGACGAACAGCAGCGGTTTCTCGGCATACGGCGCAGGGTATTATAGCAACCAATATGTTGGACAGTATGCTTATTTTGTGACTTCGGACGACCGGTATTGGCGGTTGAGCGTGAACAACGTCGATTTTCTCAATGACGGGGGATGGGGCAGTTATATCATGAATATCCGTTGCATCCGGAATGCAAACTAATAAGGAGTGACTTGAAAATATGAAAGGCGGTATTATCATCTTATTGTCAGTATTGTTTTCTTTGTCGTTGCGGGCAAACAATGTCCGGTTGGTGAAGGAGGCAAGCATTTCGGCGACAGGGATTGTCGACAACGTCGCTTTGATCAATATGGACATTGCTTGGGATAATTCCTGGCGTGATGATTTTAACTGGGATGCCGTGTATGTTTTCTTGAAGTACAAGAAAAAGACGGAAACCTCCTGGAAACATGTCTTTTTGATGGATGGCGGGCACAAGACGGGTGCCGATTACGAATACCAGATGGCGAAGTCGGAAACGACGGTCAATAAATGTATGGGTATCTTTATCCAGCGTTCCGGAAAGGGCAGTGGCAATTCAAAAGTGTCGTTGCAACTGCGTTGGTTGATTACGACGAACGGTTTGACGGTGGTGGATTTCATGAACGACAACGTGGAGTACCAGGCTTCCTGCCTGGAAATGGTCTACGTGCCGGTGGGGGCGTTCTGTCTGGGTGACGGTATTTCGGAAAAGACATTTAAGCGGGAATACCGGCCGATATTGGCGGAGTGGGATTGCCTGAGCCGGGATACGTCGAAGATGACCTACTGGGCATCGGGAAATTCGGCTTCGGATGCTTATAAGAACTATCCGCCACAGAATGCCGTTAACCGCATCAATAACCTTTCAGACATAAACAATGCGTGGTTGTCTACAGAGAAGGGGGAGACCATCTGGCAGGTGGATTTCAAGGACAAGCCCAAAGCGATACTTTATTTCGGCGTGAGCGGTCTGAACGTCAATCCTTATTATAACTATCGTCCCAAATCCTGGGAACTGAGAGCGAAAAACGATGATACGGACTGGGTGACGTTGTGGAGTGGAGGACCCGAGGCTTGGTATCTGGGTAGCAATTCCTATCCGGTGCAGCAGGCTTTGAAAGTGAACCGGGAAGCCTTGGGCAACCGGAAATTCCGGTATTACCAGATTCACGTGATTACTTCCGACAATCCGGTGGTTGCTAACAACATCGCCATGACGGAGGTGGACATGAGCCAGAAGACCAACGACGCTTTCGTGGTCGACCGGCCATCAGGCATCGTGATGGACAACGAAACCAATCTGAGCGCCAAGGACGGCGATACGTGGAGCGGTACGTTGCAGGCGAACTATCCCACCGGTTTCAACAGTTTCTATGTGATGAAGTATGAAATCTCCCAGGAACAGTGGGTGCGTTTCCTGAACAAACTGGAATACAACCAGCAGAAGATGCGTACGGTCGGTGAACGGCTGGACGGGCTGGGCATTGGACGTTTCGTATACGGCTCTACGGGAAACATCACTTGCCGGAACGGCATTGCAGTCGGTTCGCGTGACAACGGTTCCGTGGTCTTCGTCAACAACTTGATGAACGACTCCAAAGGAGAATATGCGCAGTCGGATGATGGACAGACGGTGGCTTGCAATTTCCTGAGTCCCGCCGATATGCTTGCATACGCCGATTGGTGTGGACTGCGCCCGCTGAGCGAGTTCGAGTATGAAAAAATGGCACGTCCGCCTTATCCTTCCATTCCGATTTTGCGGGAATGGACTGGTGGTGATCCGAAAACTATTGTGCGGCCTCAGGCGAATTCCTTGAGTGACGCTCGGACACCGGATGAGCGTTTGGGCAAAGTGGATGGCAAGCGGGTGAACGTGAATGCGGGTGCCGCCTTGGATGGACCTGTTCGCGTTGGAGCGATGGCTGTGGGAGCGCAGAGTCGGACGGAGGCGGGAGCCAGTTTCTGGGGCATCATGGATTTGAGCGGAAATTTGTCGGAGATTTATTATGCCTGTTCCAATGGGCACGGACGCAATTTTTCCGATATCCTGGCGTCGCACGGTAATGGCGCTTTAGTGGCGAATACGACGACGGCGACAGCTGGAAATACCGATATGAGTACGAGCTATTGGCCACAGACGAAAGAATCCTTTATTCTGCGGGGAGGAAATTTCAAGAGCATGAATGAAGAGCTGGCGATTTCAGACCGCTCACAATACGGTAATATTTCTGCCCTCAACCAGAAAGACAGTACGGTGACTTTCCGGTTGGGGCACAGCGCATCAAAACTGGAGACGGTGGCGACGGCGCGGACGGTGTTGACGCTGATGAACGGCGTTGAGTCGAAAACCGACGGTTCGGCGGTGGATTCGGTGTGTTCGCAGGCTCCCTATATCATTCGCGGAACGGATGTACAGCAAGTTTCCGATTGGAAAGGGGGAAATTATTCCTATATCTGGTACAAGAGCGAAAACGGAGGGTCTACGTGGACGATTATACCGGGAGAGGAAGGATGCAACCTGACCTACAAGGATTTTTACAACGAGAGTGGTAATCCCACAACCGTCTATTTCAAACGGCGGACGGTAACGACAGGCTGGTCGGAGGAAACAAAGTATGTGGTGATCAAAGTCATCAATACGGGCTTTACCTTCAATCGCATCAAGGATACGATTACCATGGCAAACCACTGCCTGGGCTATTGGGTGGATACGAAGACGAATGCGACTTTCATTTGGAAATGGAACCGTGAAACGGGTTCCACGATGGTGAATACCACCACCACTGCCCGGAAGTATGATTTTTATGCGCCCCTGCGGAAAGATTTTGCCGGGAAAGTCCATAAGAATGCGAGTGAATATGAACGCTTGACTTGTGAGGTCAACTTCATGGGACGGTGCATCAAGAGGCAGGAGCTGACCTTGCGCATTGAGCCACGGCCGACGGACGGAAACGGCAGTACTGAAAAAATCACCATCAATGCTTCCGACCCGGCGAACGAGTGTGGTGTGGTGCTGAAAGACACCCGGGGCGGGAAACGGCAGTTGTATAAGACTGTTCGAATCGGTTCGCAATGCTGGTTTGCCGAGAACCTGCGATATGATTTGGATGGTCAGACGCTTCATAGTCCTTATGACTTGGAAGGAGAGGTATTGGGTTATTTTTATGCCGGCAACAAGACGACGGAAGCGAATGCCTGTCCGAATGGTTGGAAAGTGGCGACGAATAGCGATTTTGACCAGTTGATCACCTACCTCAACAATACTTATGGCAGCAATATGGCTGGTATCATGTTGAAACAGGGAGCTTACTGGTGGTTTAACGGTTCCAGTAGAGCGTATCTGGGTGACAACCGTACCGGTTTTGGCGGTGCGGGAACCGGATATTACGCTGGTAAAACAGGACGGTGGATTGGTTTGCAATATACAGACAACAAAGGACATCACTTCTTTACGAATACTTATTATGGTTGCTCGGTGAATAACCAGTGGTGGTATTACCTACAATGGAATACCCAGACGCTAGTCGGAACGCTGAGTTGGCAGGGAAGTATTTATTGTGGCGACGGATACAATGCGAATGGTGTTTACTATTCCCATCCGCACAATTATATGTGGGCTTATCGGGGTTGGCAGTATGAGAGGTATTATTTCCCGATCAGGTGTATAAAGAAATAGAATAATAAATAAAAATATAGAGCTATGAAAAAAATTGCTTTGTTTTGGAACGCATTAGTCGTGCTTTTTATGGTAGCTTGTCAAAATCATGACGAGGTATTGGAGAATGTGAGCGTAAAAGGAACTCCTGCTGAAAATCGGCTTTGGATGATAAAGGAAGTACTTCCGCAAACGAAGACTGTGGCTGTTACGAATAAATTGTGGGCATCCGGAGATACGATTCGGATAAAATTCCTTAATGGTGACGAGATGCTTCAGAACAAGGTAAAGCAATATGCTGCTCAATGGTTGGAATATGCAGAAGGTTTACGCTTTGAGTACACGGACGGGGATGCAGATGTAAAGATTAGTTTTGACTGGGATGAAAAATATTTAGCTTGGTCGACAATAGGAACAGATTGCCGGTTGGTTCCTCAAAACGAGTCTTCCATGAATTTTGTTTATTTGGATGATCCGGATGAAGATTTTGTACGTGGCGAGGTTTTAAGAGCATTTGGTCATCTGTTGGGATTGGGTTTTGAACATCAGAATCCTACTTCTCCGATTGTTTTTAAAGCAAATGCGGCTTCTGTTTTAGCAACGAACTACGGTTTGGACGATATGGAGGTTGAGGCTTTTTTGCAACAATATCAAGCAGACCGAACGAATTATACGGAATATGACAAGACTTCTATAATGGTAGTGGAATTGCCACGGACGATTTTGGAAAACCGTTCATATGCGACTACTTTTAATACAGAGTTGTCAGATAATGATATTGATTTGATATCTTCGCTTTATCCGAAGTTGAATGAACCCAAGAAACTTGAATTTGAGGTCTTGGTTGACGGGCTTTATTCAACGAGAAAGATTTTTTGTCTGGACTTTCAGAAAAGAAATGTGTACTATGTTTTATCTTCTTCATTCCCGATAGATTATGAAAATGGAATGGTCATATTGGCAAAAATGGATTTGGAGACAGGTATGGAAACACATATATTTACTCAATATAGTGTGATAATTAATGATTTTGTTGTCGATCCTTATGAGAATTTTTATATTAATATGAGTGATTACACTGGGAATGCTATCTGGAAATATGATAGCTACTATTGGGGACGACAAGCGCTAAGTGTTCCGGATTATTTGTTTGAACCTCGTGGCAATGCAATGGGAATTGATCGCAATGGTCATTTCTATGCAACGACATTGGCTTCAAACTTTCCTATGGCTATGGGGCCATTGGTTGTAGATACGACATACGTGTTTGGATTTGCCAATGATATTTACGGTACCTGCATCCAGAAAATCACACATAACCTGTGGGAATCTCTGGAAATGAATTTAGTTGGAGAAAGCATGTTGTTGAATTCTTATTATAGTGCAAAGTTCTATCAAATGAAACTTTCCGATGAAAATACTTTGACAACTAAGAAGGTGGATTTAGATGTCAACAGGAATAATCATATTAGTTTTGTGGTAGATCGTGATAGTGACCTTGTTTATGTGATGATAGCAGAAGGTTGTGAGGACATAAATCACAATGTGAAAAATGTGCTTTATAAATATTCGTTGGATAGCGGGAAAGTGGACTATATAGGAGAGTTGCCATCGGAAGTAACGACTGCGGACGGACGTATATTGGATAGATTGCAATATTGTCATGGTGTGGTTGTGAATGAAAATGAGTTGATATTGGCAGGGATTGTCGGAGCAGGAGAAAATACCTGTCTTGTAAAAGTAAATATTACAGTAGCGAATTAGTGGTGTCGTTCGGAGGGTTGTCATCGAAGTGTTAAGGCGTTGAACAAGATAAATAGATGAATATGAAGCGACTGGTCATTTTAGTATGGTTTGCATGTAGCTTTTGGGGCGTGCGTGCCAATAACGTGCGGATTGTAGAGGATATCAAAGTGGGAACGATTGAAGGTTCTTCCGCGCAACTGACGTTTAAAATCGCCTGGGACAATTCGTGGCGGGACGATTACAACTGGGATGCCGTGTATGTCTTTATGAAAATCAAGCGGACAACCGAATTGGAGTGGAAGCATGCCTATTTTATGGATGCCAATCATTCATTCAGTGCCGGTTATACCTGCTGGCCCGCCCAATACACGACAACAGCCAACTATCGACAGGGGGTGTTTATTTACCGGAACAGCAAAGGGAAGGGGGATGTGGAGGTAACCGCCAATCTGCTTTGGAATATTTCGGCGGCCGGTTATTCGGCGGCAGAGATACAGGCGGGCAAGATTGAAATGTCGTTGCAATGTATCGAAATGGTGTATGTGCCACAGGGTGCCTATTATCTGGGGGACGGAGTATCCACCAAGACGTTTCGGAAGAAATTACGGCAGATTTTGCCGGAATGGGACCTAATCGACAGCCACGACCCGACGCAGAAGTTTACGGCTTCGCCGGTTTCTAGTTCGATATATAGTGTCACCGGTCCGGCAAACCGGGTATCGGAAGATATCAATAACGGAGGAGCTACCACTGCGAATACCTATTATTCCTATGCCAATGTAGAGGGATTTTGGCAGGTGGAGTTTGCTACGCCCAAAACGGTGCGTTATTTCGGAGTTTCCGGATTATACGGACATGGGAATCATCGTCCGACGGAGTGGTATCTGGCAGGCTCCAATACGGGAGTGGACTGGACAGAATTATCGGATAGATACACAGCAGCACAGTGGCTTACTGAGGGAGATTCCTACCCCGTCTACAATGCCTTGCCACTAAAGAAGGGATATGCTAAACCTTATAAATTTTACCGAATTGTGTTCAAAGCACCTGGCAGTTATGGGGTTATGCTGGCGAATGTTGCCATGACGGAAAAAGACCTTTCCACGGTATCGGATGACGGTTATGTGGTGGACGGTAGGGCGATGGCTTTGAACGAGACGACCGGTTTGTTCGCCGATGACGGTTATTCTTGGAGCGGTACGCTGACAGGATCCAGCAATGATGGTGCAAAATATACAGGGGATGTCAAAGTTTATCCCAATGGGTTCGAAGGGTTTTATGTGATGAAGTACGAACTTTCACAAGAACAATATGTTCGTTTTCTGAATAAACTGAATGCCAACCAGCAAAAAGCACGGACGGTGGATATTTTGGATGATCTGGATCCGGGCGATTATGTGTTTGGTGAAGACAAGACGCAACCTGAAAATCGGAACGGCATCGTGCTGGGCGCCCGTTCTAATGGCGTCGTGATTTTTGCCTGCAATTTGACCAAGGCGGGAGACAAGGTTTCTCAGGAGAATGACGGACAGAATGTCGCCTGCAATTACGTTTCAATCAACGATATGCTTGCTTATGCCGACTGGGCGGGGTTGCGTCCGTTGAGCGAAATGGAGTTTGAAAAAATGGGACGGCGTCCCTATCCGCAATTGCCGGAACGGAAAGGCTGGGCAGGGGGCGATATGGCGGATGCCAAGTATCCGACCTCCGGTGCTTTTGCCGACGGTACGACACCGGGCGGAGAGGACGAGAGACTGGTAAGCGGTAATGTGAATGCCGGTGGCAAAACAGATGGACCGGTCCGAGTTGGCTCTTTTGCCCCGACGGCAAAAACGCCACAGCAGGCGGGTTCCTCGTATTGGGGCGTGATGGAGTTGAGCGGTAATCTGGCGGAATATTATTACAATGCGGCTCCTGCGGGTCGTGCTTTTTACGACCGTACTTACGGATCTTCGCACGGAGATGGTGCTATCGCCGCTTCGGGTGCAGAAAATGTCGGAACGGCTTATTGGCCGGAAACCGCTACGGCTTTCTGCATACGAGGGGGGAGCTACATGAGCGAGGTGCAGGGAGCGGAAGGGCAGATTAGCATTTCCGACCGTTCGCAAATCGGAAGTATGCCTGATATGAATACCAAGAATGCCACGACAACCTTCCGTTTGGGGCACAGCTACACTTTTCTGACTTCTCCACGAATCACCTGCAACAGCTACCTGAGATTGAACAATGGAAAGACAACGGCAAGCGGCGAGGTTGCTGACAGCGTCTGCGTGGGTGAAGACTATACTTTGCGTGGTTCGGAACTATTGGATGCTTCGGGCTCGCCGATTGATGGAGGGGGGAAAGTGTCTTATATCTGGTATCGCAGGAATGGTAGCACGTCTGCTACGTGGCAGATCATACCGAACGAGAACGGCAGGGATTTGGTGTTGCGGGATCTTCGTTCGGACAGAAGGGATGTGACTGTCAATGGACAAGCTTTCCAATATTTTTATGTGCGACGGATGGCGTACACGCCCAACGGAGCGATGCACATGACCTATCCGGCGAAGATTTTAATGATTAATCCCCAATATTCGTTTGATCGTTTGGTGGATACGTTACGACAGAACAATACGAGCCTTGGTTTCTTGTTGCGGACAGGTTTGGCCGCTTCGGTTTCTTGGAGCTGGAAAGCGGGAGGGGATGATGCTGGCAAGTTAAGTCCATACTATTCAAACGGTAGTACCCGTTTCTTGTATATACCCCAGCGGACGGATTTTGGGAATGTGGCAGGACAGACCCACGTGGTGGTCTGCGAGTTGACTTACTTTAACAAATGCAAGAAACGGGAAGAGTTGAAGGTGTTCGTGGAGAAGCGACCAGAAGTGGGTGTTGCCTCCAATGAAATTACCGTGAACGGAAAGGATCCGAGCAAGGAGTGCGGGGTGGTGATGCAGGATATGCGTTCGCAGGGCGCTTCGCGTGTTTACAAAACCGTCAAGGTGAACGGCAAGTGCTGGATGGCGGAGAACCTGCGTTACGACGGTTTGCCTTCCGAGTCCGGTATCAAGACCGATGACCCTTCCGGTGAAAAATACGGTAGGCTTTATAAATGGTCGGAAACGATAAAAAATAATGCCTGTCCTTCTGGCTGGCGTTTGCCGACGAATGCTGAAGTAGATGCTTTGATTGCTTCGTTGGGAGGCGAGTATGCTGCCGGACCTAAGGTAAAGGCTATCAATTATTGGCAATTTAATGAAGGTATTCAAAAATTGAATACAACCGGACTTAGTTTTATCGGTGCTATGCATAACATTAATATTGCTAACAATCCGACAGATACTTATATCATCACTCAGGATAACTACTATTATTTTTTGAATTGGTCTAATGACAGGTGGGGAAAGACTAATTGGGCAAGTAGTTATTATATGCCGATTCGTTGTATCAAACGTTAAACAAGCGATATGAAGAGATTATTGGGTGTCATATTATTCTTTTTTGGGGCATGTGCTGTCTCCCAGGCAAGCAATGTCCGAATCACGGAGGCGCCGTGGGTGGATGTGGACAATCTATCCTATTCTTCGAGGAAGGCGACGGTTTATATGACGGTGGAGTGGGAGAATTCGTGGCGGGACAACCAGAACTGGGATGCGGTGTATATTTTCCTGAAAAGCAAGCGGGTGACGGATATCGCCTGGTCGCATGTGCTGTTGCGGGATAACTTCCATGTGCTTTCCGCCGGTTATGATTATTTTATGGCGAAGAATCCGGCAGGCGGTTCGGATAATTCCGTCGGTATCTTCATTTACCGGAGCAAGAAAGGTTCGGGAACTTCAAAGGTGGAATTGGAACTGGAGTGGAATTACGGTTTGCAGGGATTGGCGCGTGCGGATTTTGTGAACGGTCTGCAATACGAGGCATTTGCCATCGAGATGGTGTATATTCCTAAAGGGCCTTTCCGTCCCGGGGATTTGGCATCCAATTATACGTTCCGGAAAACGGCGAGACAGATTCTGCCCGCTTGGGATTTGGTGACTCCGGAGACGCTGATGACCAAGGATTGGATGAATTCCAACCCGCTTGCGTACGATCCGAATTACGAATATAATGATCCTACGGCTCTTTGCAACCGGGATAATTCGCAAGGCACTTCCTTCTGGATATCAGTGGAAACGAAAAACGCATTGGAAACACCTTATATCATGCTGGACTTGAAGTCGGAGAAGGTCATCAAGTATGTGGCGTTGGAACTGATTAATCAAGACGTGGTTTCCTGGGAGTTAATCGGGTTGGTCAAGAACGGCAACAGGTACACGCAGACCCCATTGGCGACTTTTACGACTAACCAGCGATCGTGGACTTCGCCGCAAACTTATCCGATTATTGCCGCCCAGCCGGTGCTGACCACCAGCAATCAGTTGAACACGAAAGCTTTCCGCTATTATCGGGTCCAATTTAATTTGAGGAATAATGACGTAAGGGCGTTTGTACGTTCGTTTTCCATGACGGACAAGGATTTGTCACAGTTTACGGAGGATTCTTATATAATTGACGGGAATGCGACCACGTTTCCTTTCGGAGCAACTTGGAATCAGTTATCTGTGTCGGGAAAGAATTTTGGCAATGACGTGACCGTGGGCAATGCCAGTTATGCCGCCGGATTTGAAGGATTTTTCGCCATGAAGTATGAAATTTCCCAGCGGCAATATGTGGATTTTTTGAATAAGCTGACGTCAGCCGAGCAACGGTTGCGGACCATCGGGAATGCGCTTGATGACTTGAGTCTGGGGGATTATGTGTATGGCGCAAGCCACAAGCAACCCTCCTGCCGGAACGGTATCGTGGTGGGTGCGATGCAGGACAATCGTTTTGCGTTTGCCTGCAACCTGAATCCGACCAATCTTTACAACCAATCGGATGATGGGGACAATATTGCTTGCAATTACTTGAGTCCCAAAGACATGCTTGCCTACGCCTCGTGGAGCGGATTGCGACCGATGAGCGAATTGGAATACGAAAAGATGGGGCGGCAGACGATAGACTCTTTGAGTGGAAAGGTGCCTCTTTATACTTTGAATTCGTATGCGTGGGGAAATGCGACGGTGAAACTGCCTTCCAGTAGTACAATCAGTGGTAATGGAATGGCTTCGGAAAAGCTTGCCGGAGCGAACATCAATACGGGCAACAAGGTGGCGGGTCCGGTACGTTCGGGCTCTTTTGCCGCCGGTACCGATATTTCGGCACTTAATTCGGGAGCCAGCTATTATGGCGTGATGGAATTGAGCGGGAATCTGGCGGAGATTTATTACCGGTCGGAACCGGGCAGATCATTCCTGAGCCAGGACCTGGGTTCCCATGGAAGAGGGACATTGTCCGGAGGAGAGATGCACTCCGACCTGAATGGCTTTTGGACTACGCCTACAACTGAAGCCTACGCCGCTTCTTTGATTTTGCGGGGCGGACATTTCCGTTCGGAGAGCAACCGGGCGCGTTTGGGTGACCGGGAGGAGGTAAGCAGTTATGTGTTAGCTACCTTGAACCGAAAGGACAGTACGGTGACTTTCCGTTTGGGACATAGTGTGACGGCTTATCAGACAGGCAATACGACTTACTATCCCAGCACCTGGATACAGGCGCAGAATGGAATCAGGGCGACTGCCGGTGTTACGGCGTACGATACGATTTGTTCCGGAACCGGTAGTTATACTTATAAAATCACGGGTTCTGACCCGCGGACAGAAGGTATGGTGCCTACGGGTGAAATGCGGTATGTCTGGTATTCGACGCCGGGGAACGGCATCTGGACGATGATGGAGGGAAAAAACACCAAGGATTTGACCTTGAATAAAACCGAATTGGACCATTATTCGGCTAATTTCCGCACTTATTCCTTCAAGCGAAGAATTTACACACCCACCCAGTATTCGGAATCGGGAGTCGTGTCTGTGAAGGTAGGAACCAACCGCCCCTTTACCCGTGACAAGAATTAATTCATGAAGGCAAATAATAAGATCAAACGGGTTCTGGTGGAGTCCGGTGTTCCGGCGGAATTTACGTGGA
>CAMWQQ010000031.1 GCA_947176455.1 uncultured Odoribacter sp.
GATCGAGGGTAAGGCTATCCGTCTGCACCCGCTGGCTTGTACCGGTTTTAACGCCGACTTCGACGGTGACCAGATGGCCGTTCACTTGCCGTTGGGCAACGAGGCTGTGTTGGAGGCGCAGATTCTGATGCTTTGCGCGCACAATATTCTGAACCCCGCCAACGGAGCGCCTATCACGGTGCCTTCGCAGGATATGGTACTCGGTTTGTATTACATCACTAAGCCTCGCAAGGGCGTGAAAGGAGAAGGACTGAAATTCTATTCTCCCGAAGAGGTGATTATCGCTTTGAATGAGAAAGCGGTGGATTTGCATGCTTTGGTTCAGGTGAAAATCAAGGATGTGGACAATGAAGGGAAAGAATACGTACACATGATTGAAACGACGGTGGGACGTATCATCTTGAACCAGTTCACTCCGAAGAATTTCCCGTATATCAATACCTTGATTACGAAGAAGTCTTTGCGTGACATCATCAGCGACGTGTTCAAGCGTTGCGGAGTGGATGTGACTGCCAAGTTCCTGGACGATATCAAGGATTTGGGATACCGCATGGCATTCGAGGGCGGTCTGTCGTTCAATCTTGCCGACGTTATCGTGCCGGAGGAGAAGGATGCTTTGTTGCAGGAAGGATATGACCAGGTAGAGGAAGTGATGAACAACTATAACATGGGTTTCATCACGAACAACGAACGTTATAATCAGATCATCGATATCTGGACGCACGTGAATGCCAAGCTGACCAACACGTTGATGAAGCAGCTTGCCGAGGACGACCAGGGATTCAACTCCATTTACATGATGCTTGACTCCGGTGCCCGTGGTTCGCGTGAACAGATTCGTCAGTTGGGCGGTATGCGTGGTTTGATGGCCAAGCCACAGAAATCCGGAGCTACCGGCGGTCAGATTATCGAGAACCCGATTTTGGCGAACTTCAAAGAGGGATTGTCCGTGTTGGAGTACTTTATTTCAACCCACGGTGCTCGTAAGGGTTTGGCGGATACCGCTTTGAAGACGGCAGATGCCGGTTACCTGACTCGTCGTCTTGTCGATGTTGCCAACGACATTACGATTACCGAGGAGGATTGCGGTACGTTGCGAGGCATTACCATTGCGGCAATCAAGAATAACGAGGAGGTGGTTGCTTCCTTGTATGAAAGAATTTTGGGACGTGTTTCCGTTCACGATATTTATCATCCCCACACGGGCGAATTGCTGGTGAAATCGGGCGAAGAGAT
The DNA here is from genome assembly GCA_947176455.1 of uncultured Odoribacter sp. Classification (GTDB taxonomy): domain Bacteria; phylum Bacteroidota; class Bacteroidia; order Bacteroidales; family Marinifilaceae; genus Odoribacter. Next base: position 1,237 of record CAMWQQ010000031.1, read on the forward strand.
TACCGAGGACATTGCTGAGGCAATCGAGAAGTCGCCGATTGAGCGGGTAGAGGTTCGTTCCGTATTGACTTGCGAGGCGCAGAAAGGCGTTTGCGCAAAATGTTACGGTCGCAACCTGGCAACTGGCAAGATTGTCCAGATGGGCGAGGCTGTCGGTACGATTGCGGCGCAGTCTATCGGTGAGCCGGGTACTCAGTTGACGTTGCGTACGTTCCACGTGGGTGGTACTGCTGGTAACATTTCAACGGAGAACTCTCTGAAAGCGAAGTATGACGGTGTGATTGAGTTCGAGGAGTTGCGTTCTGTCGAGCATGTTCAGGAAAACGGAGAGAAATGCGATGTGGTGGTGGGCCGTTTGACGGAATTGCGGATTATCGACAAGAATACGAACATCGTACTGATTACGCACAATATTCCTTACGGTGCCAAGTTGTTTGTAAAGGACGGTCAGGAAATCAAGAAGAATGACCTGCTTTGCGAATGGGACCCGTTCAATGCTTTGATTATTACGGAATTTAGCGGTAAAGTCGCTTCGGAAAACCTGATTGAGGGCGAAACCTTCAAGGAGGAATCGGATGAAACGACCGGTTTCCGTGAGAAAGTGATTACCGAGTTCAAGGACAAGACCAAAGCTCCAGCTTTGATTATCAAGGACAAGAAGGACAATGTCATCAAGAGCTACAACTTGCCCGTAGGCGCCCATATCGTGGTGAAAGAGGGAGACGAGGTGGCTGCCGGTAGCACGATTGTGAAAATCCCGAGAGCTGTCGGTAAGGCAGGCGATATCACGGGAGGTCTTCCTCGTGTGACCGAGTTGTTTGAAGCTCGTAATCCTTCGAATCCGGCTGTCGTTTCGGAAATTGACGGTGAGGTGACTTACGGCAAGATTAAGCGTGGTAACCGGGAAATCGTCATTACTTCAAAGGCAGGAGAGGTGAAGAAGTATCTGGTTTCTTTGTCCAAGCAGATTCTGGTACAGGAAAACGACTATGTTCGTGCCGGTACGCCGTTGTCCGATGGTGCGATTACACCAACCGACATCTTGAATATCCAGGGACCGATTGCCGTACAGGAATACATTGTGAATGAGGTGCAGGATGTGTACCGGATGCAGGGTGTGAAGATTAACGACAAGCATTTCGAGATTATCGTGCACCAGATGATGCGGAAGGTGTTGATTCAGGATTCCGGAGATACCCGCTTCCTGGAGAACCAGATTGTCGACAAGAACGAGTTCATGAAGGAGAACGACGAGATGTTCGGCAAGAAGGTGGTATTGGATGCCGGTGATTCGGACAGGGTAAAACCTGGTCAGATTATTACGGCGCGCATGTTGCGTGATGTCAATTCACAATTGAAACGCCGTGACCTGAAGACCGTGGAAGCCCGGGATGCCGTTCCTGCCACTTCTGCTCAGGTATTGCAGGGTATCACTCGTGCCGCACTGCAGACTTCCAGCTTTATTTCCGCCGCTTCTTTCCAGGAGACGACGAAGGTGCTGAGCGAGGCGGCCACTTATGGCAAGATCGATCCGCTGGAGGGCTTGAAGGAGAATGTCATCTGCGGTCACCTGATTCCGGTGGGTACCGGTATGAAGGAACTGCAGGATTTGATAGTCGGTTCGAAAGAGGAGATGGAAAGGATACAGAAATAAATGAAAATGCCACCTTTCGGGGTGGCATTTTTTACACGTAAAGACAAGTGTTATGGAAGACCCGAAGAACAAGCAATTAGAGATTGATTTGAATCACGAAGTGGCTCAGGGAACTTATGCGAACCTTGCCATTATCGCGCATTCTACCTCGGAGTTCATTGTGGATTTCGTGCGTCTGATGCCGGGTGTGCCGAAGCCTGAGGTGAAGAGCCGGATTATCATGACTCCGGAGAATACCAAGCGGCTGATGCTGGCGTTGCAGGATAATATCCGGAAGTTCGAGCAGGACAACGGCGTGATTCGCATTGCTCCGGATGCTGGCGTCGGCGGACCGAGGTTTCCGATTGACCTGGAACCCAAGGGACAGGCTTGAGGATGGCGGGATAGGTGTATGTCGATAATTTAAAAATAAGAAAAGATGACAGCGAATTGGTTTGAAGCGAAAGTAAAGTACGTGAAGGTGAATGAAGACGGGCGCGAGAAGAAAGTGAGCGAGGCTTATCTTTTGGATGCCATGTCATATACGGAGGCGGAAAGCAGAATTATGCATGAAATGGAGTCGGTGATTTCGGGGGATTATTACATCAGCAACCTGAAAAAGTCCAATGTAACCGAAGTGGTTCCTTCCGATGACGAGAATGATGACCGTTGGTACAAGGCGAAAGTGAATATCATCGATGCCGATGAAGTGAGCGGTAAGGAGAAGTCTTCCGGACAGTATTATCTGGTGGCGGCGGCAAACATGGATAAGGCTTTGGCGAATCTGGAGAAGAGTTTGTCCACGTTTGTCGTGCCTTATGAGATTGCCAGCATTTCGGATACGCAGTTTATGGATGTGTTTCCTTATCTTTCAGATGAGGAGAACCAGGTGCCGGAGAATCTGAAACCGTTGCAGGCAGAACAGGAAGAAGAAGTGTAAAACGAATCTTTATCCGGCTGTTTCGTGAAAAAAATAAGCCGGTTTTGTCAAAACGCTCGGAGAAATTCCCTTTGCGGATAGCTCCGAGCGTTAAATATTTCTTAATATTCTGTAAACGTTTGTGTTTCACTTGTTTTTAAATTCCGCAAACGATTGATTTCTTTCGCTAAAATTTGTACCGGATGTGTTTTTCTTTGCTACCTTTGCCGGATAATTTTAGAAATAAATGAATAAGATATGAAGACACGTATTGAACATGACTTGTTAGGCGAAAAAGAGGTGCCTGCTGAGGCGTACTATGGAATACAGACACTTCGGGGAATCGAGAATTTCCAAAATATAAGCGGTATCACGATTAGTGATTATCCGAACTATGTGAAGGGATTGGCTATGGTGAAATGGGCGGCCGCCAAGGCTAACCAGGAGCTGGGCATTCTTCCGGACGACATTGCCGATGCGATTACCAAGGCTTGTGAAGAAATCATCAACGGAAACTTGCATGACCAGTTCCCGGTGGATTTGATTCAGGGTGGTGCCGGTACGTCTACGAATATGAATATCAATGAGGTCGTGGCTAACCGGGCATTGGAGTTGCTGGGACACCAGAAAGGGGAGTATCAGTATTGCCATCCCAATAATCATGTGAATCTGTCTCAGTCAACGAATGATGCTTATCCGACCGCTTTCAAACTGGCTTTCATTTTCATGAACGAGGAACTGGTTGCCGACTTGAAGCTGTTGATTCAGGCTTTCCGTGCCAAGGGCGAGGAGTTCAAGGACATTTTGAAAATGGGACGTACCCAGTTGCAGGATGCCGTTCCGATGACCATCGGACAGGAATTCGAGGCTTTTGCCGCCAACCTGGAGGAAGAAGTTGACCGTTTGAACCAGAATGCGAAGTTGTTCCTGGAGGTAAATATGGGTGCAACGGCAATCGGTACCGGTATCAATTCCGAGCCGGAATATTCTGCCAAGTGTATCAAGAATCTGCGAATCATCAGCGGTGAAGAGTTCGTGCTGGCTTCCAATTTGATTGAGGCGACTCCCGATGCCGGTTCATCGGTAATGTACTCTTCCGCATTGAAACGTCTTGCCGTGAAGTTGTCTAAGATTTGTAACGACTTGCGTTTGTTGTCCAGCGGTCCCCGTTGTGGTTTGAACGAAATCAACCTGCCGCCGATGCAGCCGGGCTCTTCCATCATGCCGGGCAAGGTGAATCCGGTGATTCCCGAGGTGGTGAACCAGATTTGCTACCGGATTATCGGTAACGATTTGACGGTTACTTTCGCCGCAGAAGCCGGACAGTTGCAGTTGAACGTAATGGAACCGGTAATGGTTCATGCGATATTCTCTTCTATCAAGATGATGCAGAAGGGCATGGAGCGTTTGCGGACGCTTTGCGTGGAAGGCATTACGGCGAATGCTGATCATTGCCGGGAAATGGTATTGAACAGCATCGGTATCGTAACGGCTTTGAATCCGACTTTGGGATATGAAAATTCTTCCCGGATTGCCAAACGGGCGTTGAAGGAGAACCGGAGCGTTTATGATTTGGTGCTGGAAGAAGGCTTGCTGACCAAAGAAGAACTGGACAAGTTGCTGAAACCTGAAAACATGATAGAACCGCATAAGTTCTATAAGAAAAAATAAGCGTTTAGCTGAATGGAGAAGAGGGCAGTTTTTCTGCTCTCTTTTCATTTATGGAGGTTTATAAGGCATATAGCGACTCTATTTTTGCGATTTTGTGGGGTAGAGTTGTATATTTGTTGGGTAAAAAATTGCTGTAAATAAGTACGAGCCGGATGTCAGACCTGAAATCGGAAAAGCAGTCGATTGATTTGAGAAGAAAGGAGTATGAAAATTTCTTCAAGGAGAATTATGCCCGGCTTTATTATTATGCTCTTCATTTCATTCCCGATTCCGAGGTTTGCAAAGATATCGTAGGGGATTCTTTTTACTATTTGTGGGAACGGATAGATGCCTTTCGGGCGGAGACGGCTCTCAGTTATATGTATACCCATATTCATCATCTCTGCATAGACCATATTCGTCGAGCGAAAATGAAAGAAGCAAATGCGGATGCTTATTTGGCAATGTTGCAAAAATGGGATACTCGTGACTGGGAGGAAAGCGAGGAACGGATTGGGCTTATCATGCAGTTGATTGAAAAGATGCCCGCCTCTACGCGATTGGTGATGGAGCAGTGTTATATTTATAAAAAGAAATATAGGCAGGTAGCCCAAATGACCGGCTTGTCGGAAAGCGGTGTGCGGAAACATGTCATGAAAGGGTTGAATGCCATACGTTCTTATTTTTCTGTTAAATATAAAAAAGGAGGTGTCTAAAATACCTCTATGTTCGTTGTAATATAAATTAAGGAGAGAATCATGATAAACGAGCCAACAAATATAAATCACGAAAACGAAGATTGTATAGAGGAGCGTTTGCATTACGAATGTGAACAAGCCTTGCTTCGTATCCATTTTGAAAAACCATCTGCAGAGGAGGAGTGGGTGAAGTTCCGAGAGGGATTGGCGGTTAAAAGCCGAAAGCGTATTTCATGGAGTGTGGGAGGTTGGATTCTCGGAGGAGTTGCAGCGGCGGTGGCGATATGGATAGTCGTGTTATTGCCTTGGCATCGTGCAGTGGAAAAGGAGGAGGAAGTGCTGGTTCTGTTTACGGCAATTGAATCCGGGTATCCTGTCATTATGGAAGAACAACCGGACAAGTCTTTCGTGGCGAGTTCGGTAATTGTTGCCGACAATAAGGAGGAAAAGGTGATAGAGGGGGTTGTTTATTCGGATAAGAAAGTCGACTATACCCGCCATTCGGGTAAATCCCCCCGAAAGAGCGTCGTGTCTATACCTTGCGGTCAGGTGTATAAACTTATTTTGAATGACAGTACGGAAGTTTGGTTGAATGCAGGTAGCAGTCTGACTTTTCCGACTCGTTTTTCCGGCAAGCAGAGGTTGGTGAAGTTGGAAGGTGAGGCTTATTTCAAGGTTGCCCGTAATGAAAACATGCCGTTCGTCATCGAGACGGAAAAACTGACGGCACGGGTGTTGGGTACGGAATTCAACATGAAAGTATATAAAGATTCCGAGACGCACGTTACTTTGGTGAAAGGGGCGGTGAAAGTGGGTATGCCTGAAGTCAACAAGGAAGTGGTATTGATGCCGGGCGAAGACATCACTTATGTCGACCGTGATTTTTGTGTAAAGAAGGTGGATACCGATTATTATACCCAGTGGAGGTTCGGTTACTTCTATTTTGATGATATGTATCTCGTTGATATCTTGAGCGATTTGGGACGCTGGTATAATGTGACGGTGGAAATGGAACAGGATTCGCTGTTGCTGAATCAGCGGTTGCATTTTGTGGTAGAGCGAAGTGAGAGTTGCGAGCAATTGATAGCTAATCTGAATGCGTTTGAGTACCTTTCCGTTGTACCGGAGGACGGAAAATGGATTGTGCGTCGAAAAAAATAATTTTTTCAGGGACTAAAACGAATGCTTCTTCGTAATATAATAGATTAATTTAAATCTGTTAAACTTATGAAGAATTATTTAATGAAAGGAGAGAGGTCGTTTTTTCGAAGCCTCTTCGTCCTTTTGGTCTTGTTGTCCGGGGTATTCCATGGCGGCATTCGGGCGCAGGAGAATCGTAAAACGGAGATTACCTTGAAGTGCGAGAACAAGCCGATGTCCGATGTCCTGAAGCAAATAGGGCAGATTTCCGATTTTAAAATTCAATTTACTTATAATGAGGTGCAGGACTACAAGGTGACAGTCAACTTGCAGTCGAAATCCATTGATGATGCCATGCGGGCTATCTTGGGCTCGTATCCGCTTGACTTTAAGGTTAATGGCAAGTATGTCACGGTTTTCCGAAAGGTTCCGCAGTCTGCAGATGTAGAAAAGAAACGGTTGACGGGGGTGTTGACCGATACTGACGGAAATCCGTTGCCGGGCGTGACCATCCGTACAAATGACCCGTTGGTGGTAGGTGCGAGTGATGCGGAAGGTCGTTTTAATATTTCGATTCCTGATGGCAGGCGGGTTACGGATGTGACGTTTTCTTTTGTAGGTATGATTTCGCAGACGGTTCCTTTTACGGGGGAGCCTTTGGCGGTGAGTATGCACGAGGATTCGCAGGTGATGCAGGAGGTGGTGGTGACCGGTTTGTTTAACTATCGGGCTTCCAGTTTTACGGGCTCGGCAACCACTTATACGAAAGATGATTTGAAAACGGTGGGTAACCAGAATCTGCTGAAAAGTCTGAGCAACCTTGACCCGGCGTTTATGATAGAAGATAATTACCTGAACGGTTCCAATCCCAATGCTTTTAACGATATCACGATTCGGGGCAATGCCTCGTTTGCGGGGCTTCAGGGCGAATATGAGGGCAATCCGAATGAACCGCTTTTCATTTTGGACGGTTTTGAAGCCAGCCGGGAACAAATTTTCGACCTCGATATGAACCGTGTACAGTCGGTTACGATTTTGAAAGATGCAGCCGCTAAGGCATTGTATGGTTCCAAGGCTGCCAACGGCGTCGTGGTTGTGGAAACTGTTGAGCCGGAACAAGGACGGCTTCGCTTGACTTATACCGGAGACTTGAATATCGAAGCACCGGATTTGTCTTCCTATGATATTTGTGATGCCACGGATAAGTTGCAGGTGGAGTTGGCTGCCGGTCGTTATACGGGGAGTTCTCCCATTTATCAGCAAAGTCTGACGGAGCAATACAATGAAATAAAAAAGAATATTGCCCGGGGTGTCAATACCTATTGGTTGGCAAAACCGCTCCGTACCGGTGTCGGACAGAAACATACCCTATATATGGAAGGTGGCGATGATCGTATGCGATATAGCGCCAGCTTAAACTACAACGACATTACCGGTGTCATGAAAGGCTCTGATCGTAAAACCATTTCCGGAAATGTCAAATTGTCTTATCGCTACAAAGCCTTTTTATTCCGTAATTCTCTGTCTGTTACCTCAAACAGGGGAGAAAATTCTCCTTATGGTACTTTTTCCGATTACGCTTCTGCTAATCCCTATTATGTACCTTATGATGAGAACGGTAATTTGAGGAAGGTGTTGGGGACCTATACGCATCCGGACATCAACCAGACGAATGCTCGTTCTGTCATTTATTACAATCCGTTGTATAATGCTTATATCGGGACGAAAAATTTTCGTAAATACACGGAATATACGGAAAACTTTTACATCGAATGGCGACCGTTTGAGGCGTTGCGTTTTACGGGGCGCGTAGGATATACCTATCAGACTGATAGAAGCGAGGATTTTGCACCGGGAGACCACACAAGGTATGTGGATTGGACAGGAGATGCGTTTTTTAAACGGGGGCATTATTCCATATCCGACGGAGAGTCACAAAATTTGTCGACAGACTTGACCGCCAATTATTCCGGGCATTTTGGCAGACACATGTTGTTGGCGAATGTCGCTTGGAGTTTAAATACGACGACTACGGATTCTCATGGAATGATGGCATGGGGTTTTATGAATAACCACGTGGACCACATCACTTTTGCAAAACAATATGCTGACAACGGGCGACCTTTCGGTGGAGAAAGTACCACGCGTAGCGTAGGTGTCACCGGTGCGGTGAATTATTCCTTTGACGAGCGCTATTTGGCGGATTTAAGCCTTCGCTATAACGGTTCTTCCGCATTCGGCTCGGACAACCGTTGGGGAACATTTTGGTCCGCCGGTATCGGTTGGAATTTGCACAATGAGGCATTTTTGCAAAATGCAGAATGGCTGAATCTGTTTAAGTTGCGCGCTTCCTATGGTTTAACCGGTAGTCAGAACTTTAATCCCTATCAGGCGAAGGCCACCTACACCTTTTATGACAATATTATTTATGACAACATAACCGGAGCATACCTGATGGCGTTGGCGAACGACAAGCTGAAATGGCAACAGACGGCGGATTTGAACTACGGTTTCGATATGCAATTGTTCGGTGCGTTGAATGTTCGTTTGGACATCTATAAACAGAAAACGAAAGATGCCCTCTTGTCTCTGACTTTGCCGACTTCTACCGGTTTCAACTCTTATATGGAGAATCTGGGAAATGTAGAGAACTCTGGTTTTGATGCGACATTGAATTGGCGAGTTTTCCAAAAGGGCAGCAACTACATTTCACTGAATGCCACCATTGGTCACAACAAAAACAAAGTGGTAAAAATCAGCAATGCTCTGAAAGCATTCAATGACAAGCAGGAGGAGGAAGCCATGCAGGGCGACAACCAGACGAATCTGCCGGTTATCCGCTATGAGGAAGGTCAATCCATGACCGCTATTTGGGCTGTTCGTTCTTTGGGAATTGACCCTGCGACTGGACAAGAGCTTTTCCTGAAAAAAGACGGAGTGACCACCACCTATATCTATGATGCTGACGATAAAGTTGTTTGTGGCGATGCCAATCCGAAATATCGTGGAAATTTCGGTCTCAGCGGAGAATACAAAGGTGTCGGTTTGAGTTGTTCGTTTAGCTATCGTTTCGGCGGAGATTATTACAACCAAACCTTGGTGAACCGGGTTGAAAACGTGAACATTGCTCACAATGTAGATAGACGGGTATTGCATGATACTTGGCAAAAGACTGGAGACGTTGCCAAATTCAAAAACATCACTTGGAGACCGACCACCACTTATCCGACTTCGCGTTTTGTAGAGAAAAACAACGAATTGCAGTTTGCCTCTTTCTCTTGCTATTATGATTTCAAATATATGGATTGGTTGAAAAGAAGCAAAATAGAGCGTTTGAAACTCTCGTTTTATATGAACGATATTTTTCGGGTATCTACTGTGAAAACTGAAAGAGGTATCGACTATCCGTATGCCCGGAACTTCTCGTTTTCTTTATCGGCAACATTTTAATGATTGATAGCTATGAAATATAGAGATATGATATACAAAGGAATGCTGTTGGCCGCCCTCTGTACGCCGTTAACAGCTTGCAATGACTGGTTGAACGTCCAACCTGAATCGCAGGTGGAGGATACCGAATTGTTTAAAAGCGAAACCGGTTTCAAAGAAGCGTTGTCGGGGGTTTATTCTTCGATGGTATCCGACAATACCTATGCGAAAGAACTGACATTTGGAGCCATGGGAGTGATGGGGCAGGAATGGACCACTTATCCGTCTGTTTCCTATGGACCCTCCTATCAATACATTGTGGAATACAATTATTCCACTTCCGCTTCGGAGAATATGATTGCTGCCATTTGGTCGACATCTTACAATTCAATTGCAAATGCCAACAACATTCTGAAGCATATAGACGTTGCTAAAAAACTATTTTCAGGCAATAATTATGCGATTATCAAAGGCGAGGCATTGGCATTGCGGGCATTTTTGCATTTTGACCTGTTGCGTTGTTTCGGTGTGAGTTATGAGGTGAATCCGGATATGCCGGCAATACCCTATTGTACTGACTTGACTTACCGGGTATTTCCGCAATTGACCGTCAAGCAAGTGGCGGAGAAGGTTGAGACGGACTTGTTGGAGGCAGAAAAATTATTGGCAGTTGACCCCATTCTGACAGGAGAGGAAATTACGGAACTGGACGATAACGGTTATTTGATGAATCGTCAGGTGCATCTCAACTACTATGCGGTAAAAGGTTTGCAGGCACGTTTGTATATGTGGATGAAGCGATATGCCGATGCGGAACGTTGTGCGAAAGCTGTCATTGATTCGGAAGTGTTTTTTTGGGTAAATAGCGATGAGATGAATAATGGGACAGACCTTGCCTTTGCCACGGAACAATTGTTTGCTTTAAACAATATCAATCTTTTATCTGTTAGTGAAACTTATTTTAATCCGGAAGGAGGAGCGCAAGTGTTTTCCATTGATGAAGATACTTGGAACGACTACTATACGGACGGTGGCGATATTCGTTATGTATGTCTTTCCCAGCCAGGTCCGACTTCTATTAATAT
>CAMWQQ010000032.1 GCA_947176455.1 uncultured Odoribacter sp.
AAAACAATGGAAGATGACAGCCCGCATGGCTCTGGAAGTATTGAATAGCAATGCACTTAGTCGTTTTATTTTCGAAGGCTCCGAATGGGAACAACAGGCGAATTTCGGTCTTGATTTAGTCAATAGTGCACATTCTCCTTATTTGTATTTATATCGTAGGGGTGCCTTGACGGGTACGTTGGATGGAGGAAATGTATTCGATCTGCCTAATTACGTTTCGCCTTGTGAGCCTTTCGACATGGAAATCAGTTGTGTCGATGGTTTTATATGGGCAAAAATTGGAGAAAAAGTATTGTATGGCTTTATTGCGGAGACAATGCCGGAACATGTCTTCCCGTTGATGTTCTATCCCTGGAAAGGAGCCGTGCGTTTTTATGACCTGAGCATCGAAGGAGATTATGTCCTGCCGGAAGCGGTGGCGGTGCAACGGGAACAGGGCTATGTGAATATCCAGGCGCCGGCTTTGGCATCGGCGGGAGGAACGACCCTGCTGTTTGCGGAAGGACGGCACGAGGTGACGGCACAGACGGCATCGCTGACTTCCGTTCGGTCGAATGCCACGGATATCATTCTGAGACGTTCTTCGGACAATGGACGGACGTGGGGGGAATGGATCGTGTTGAAAGGCGGTGACGGCGAAGTTTATCTGCGTCCCGAAGTGGTGAATGCGGGAGACAAGCTCTATCTGTTTTATACGGTGGATGTCAACGGCAAACAGGACGGGGATTACCGGATAGAATACCTGGAATCTGAAAATGGCGGAGCCTCCTGGACGCAGGGCGAAGGAACCGTGGAGGCGAGCGCGGACGGTTACGTGGTGTCAACTCTTTCCGGACATGGCATCCTGATGTCGGACGGAAAACTGGTGTTGCCTTTGCAATGCCGTTTCGGCAGTCGGGGAACGGTTGCCGCCCTTTACTCTGACGATAACGGAGCCACTTGGAATATGGGTGACATGGTTGCCGGATTGCGCAATGAGGGAGCCGGAATCGTTGAAACAGAAGGCAAATTGGTGATGTATATCAGTCATTCGTCGTCGGCTGATTCCCGGAAAATGGCGGTCAGCGAGGACGGCGGAGCAACCTGGTCCGAACCCGAGGAGGCGACCATTCCGACCGGAAATGCCGGTTACCAGACCGGTGGAGCGACCGTTGCCGGAGCAGACGGTACCCTCTATCACTTCACTCCGGAAGGGGCGGAGAAAACGAGCCTGTTTTCAGGCAGTTCGTTGGTAGATGACCAGTCATTGGCAAAATCGATGAAAAGACTGTACCTCTATCAGCCGGCGATGAGTCTGTTCGGCAAGGGGCTGACCATGGCGGTGTCGCATGATGGCGGGACGGAATGGAGTAGCAAGGAACTGACCGGAATCCATTCCTACCAGGAATACCTTTTCCCCACGGGAGCCATGGATGCCGTGATTTCTGGAAATATGGTGATTGTGGTGACCGAGGGCGGTGTGGCGGCTCCTTATGAAGGATTGCTGATTTACCGTGAATCGGTTGACGAATGAATACAATGAAAACAGCAAGATATATGAACAAGTTTATCGGATTTTGGATAGGTTGCCTGTTTGCGGGGATGATGTGGGCTTGCGACGACGAGACGACGGAGCAAGTGCCAGCGCTTTCCTTGGGCAGCAGTGCGTTTAAGACGCTGGAAAACATCACTCCTTTCCGGATACCCGTCTCGTTGTCCGTGCCGGCGACGCAACCGGTGACCGTGACCGGTTTCATTAAGTCGGAGAACGGAGCCAAGGAAGGGGTGGATTATCACTTCGTTGCTCGGGAAATCGTTATTCCGGAGGGAAAAAGCAACGGATATTTTGAAATGGACATTACAGATTATCCGGAATATCGTCCGGACCGGGAGTTCGAGTTCGAGGTGGTCGGTGTGAAAGGGGCGAAACTTGCCACTCCGGATGTTTGCCGGGTGACCATCATGAGCAACGAGGGGGAACCCGTGTTGGGATTTGCCAATACCTTGGCGACGGTCGGTGAGGAAATGCAGCAGTTGAGCGTGGAGGTGAAAACCGACCGGCTATGGAACGAGGAGGTATCCTTCCGGTTGCGGATTTTACCGGAGAAAAGTACGGCGGTCTACGGCGAGCATTATTCGGTGGATACGACACGGGGTTATGTCATTCCGGCGGGCGACACAGCAGTGACGATTCCGGTGACTATCGAGGATGACATCGAGTTGAACGGAGACCGTTATTTCGAGGTGGAGATTTATGAAAACCGGCATTCGGTGTTGTCGTCGGTGTACGCCACCATGAAAGTGACCATCCGGGACGATGAAGAACCGGTATATGTTTGTTTCGACCGGACGAGTGCATCGGCTATCGAAAGTGACGGTGGAGTGTGGTTGCCCGTCCGGGTGAAGGGTGCCTCCCGAGTGCCGGTAACCGTGACGCTGGAGGTTCGGGGCGGAACGGCTGAGGAAGGAACGGATTTTACCTTTGAACAGCGTGAACTGACCTTGCCGGTGGGAAAACTTCTGGATAGCGTGCGGATTGATTTCATAGACAATGAGGTGTATGACCTTGACCGGAACTTGTTGGTCGGATTTGCTTCGGTGGAAGGAGCTGTTTTGGATGCGCAGGATACGTTGGCGGAGGTGAAAATCATGAACGATGATTTCGAATTCGCACAATTGTATGAAGACCTGATGGGCGAATGGACATTGACGATACCCGCAGGAGCCAATTTGCCGAGTTCGGTTAGCGTGATAGTTTCCGGAGGGGACACGCCTGCCGAAGAGGATGAGAATTATCTGAAATATCTGGTGGTACGTTGCGATAAGTTTGGGGAAAATAATTTTCCGGCAAAGTGGAGGCTTAGCTATGATGTTGAAACGGGAGCCATGGCGGTTGTTTTAGGTGAGGTGATAACTGAAAAAGTCAATTTTGGTGGTAGTTATGGGATGATAGATATAAAGTGGGTTAGACCTTGGAATTCAGATGCTGATCCGGATGATTTTACTCCTGTAAATATTTTCCCGTCCAAAGATTACAAGACATTGACATTTGATCCTCAGATGACTATCCGAGGGGCTGGATATTATGCGAATGGGGAAAGGGCTCTTTGGTGGTTGACCATGTCGAAAGCGGTGATGAGCAGGTAAACAATTAAATCATGGAATGATATGAAAAACTATATCTTATATACATTTCTGTTATTTACTCTCTTTGCCTGTCAGCAGGAAGAGATGATTCCGCAGACAGCACCGGAACAGGTGGGAGCGGAAACGGAGACGCCGGTATTGAAAGGGCATGTCCGGATTAAATTGAAAGCGGATGCCGCACAGAGGGTGAACGTGAGGCGGACCCGCAGTGGCGTTTCCTCGGGCATTGCGGCATTGGACCTTGCCCATGTGGATTTGAGCGTTTATCGAATGGAGAGGGTGTTCCCGCCTGCCGGGAAGTTTGAGGCACGCCACAAGGAAGCCGGTTTGGATTTGTGGTATGACGTTTATTTTGACGAGAAAATTGCGACCCGCAGTGCCACACGGACTTTGAGCGGTGTGCCGGAAGTGGAATACGTGGAAGAAATTCCGGAAATCCATCTGTGCGATTACGAGGTGGTGCAGGAGCCGTTGGAACCGTTGGCATCCTTGATGCGCAGGGGAATGACGAGGGCAGACGAGCAGGAAGAGATGCCGTTTAACGACCCGCGATTGCCGGAAATGTGGCACTATCACAATGCCGGAGAGGCGGTGAACGGATTGTCCGGCGCATTGGAGGGTGCGGACATCGGCGTGTTCGAGGCGTGGAAGATTGAAACCGGTTCGCCCGAGGTGATTGTGGCGGTGATGGACGGGGGTATTCAGTACAACCATCCCGATTTGGTGGCGAACATGTGGGTGAACGAGGCGGAATTGAACGGACAGGACGGAGTGGACGATGACAATAACGGTTATGTGGATGACATTTACGGTTGGAATTTTGTGACGGCAAGAAACGTGGCTGGACCGGGAGTGGATTCCATTCGGGGCAATGGTGCCATTACGCAATATGAACACGGAACGCATTGCGCTGGAACGATTTCCGCCGTGAACGGCAACGGCATCGGGATATCCGGAATTGCCGGAGGTTCCGGGAACGGAGACGGGGTGCGCCTGATGAGTTGCCAGATTTTTCACACGAATCCGGAAACGGGGGAAAGCGAGGGGACTACAGACCCCAACATGTACGTGTATGCGGCGGACATGGGAGCCGTGATTTCTTCCAATTCCTGGACGGTTACGGGGGATTATGCGGAGTCGGCATTTATGTCTTCGGCGTTGCGTTCGGCAATTGATTATTTTATCAAGTACGCTGGAACGGATGTTAGTACTCGACAACAAAACGGACCGATGAACGGCGGATTGGTGATTTTTGCCGCCGCTAACGAGAACAGTGATGCCAAAATGTGGCCGGCGGCTTATGAAAAAGTGCTGACGGTGGCGGCGATGAGCCATAACTTCAAGAAAGCTCCGTATTCCAATTACGGAGACTGGGTGAACATCACCGCTCCGGGAGGAGACATTACTTACGGAGAAAATTATGCGATATTGAGTACCTCTATCAATAGCCGATATTCTTGGTTGCAGGGTACTTCCATGGCTTGTCCCCACATGTCGGGATGCGCGGCTTTGGTGTTGTCCAAGTTTCAGGGCATGGGATATACTCCGGATGAGTTGCGGGAACGCCTGGTGAACGCAACCCACGACATCGACCCTTACAATCAGAAGTTCAATGGATTAATGGGCGTCGGCTATATTGATGTCGGTTTGGCATTGACACCGCCTTCGCTGGAAGCTCCGGATACGTCTCATTTGAGATTGATAGACGCTTATGACGATTGGGCGATTGTGGAATGGGAGGTGAAAGCCGCTTCCGACGGTCCGATGAGCAACTATGTCATCCGCTGGAGCACATCGCCCTTGCAGCCGGAAACACCGGTTGCCGTCGTGGAGACCAAGACGGTCAATGTCCGTTATGTGCCGGCGGGAACCATGTTGCGGGACACCATCAAGGGGTTGACTCTGGGACAGACTTATTATTTCACGGTCAATGCGCACGACCGTTGGGGAGGCGTAAGCGACGATGCCCCGCAGGTGAGTGCGGTGGTGAATAAAAATCTGCCACCGGTGCTGTCGCCGGACTGGCAAGGTTCCGTTGTCTTGAATGAAGGGACGGAACGGATAGTCCGTATTCGGGTGGATGAACCCGAGAAGCAACGGATTGCCTGTATCATGTCGCCTGCACTGGATTGGGTGGAGGTGGAGAATGTCGGGGATACCCTCCTGACTTTCCGCATCAAGCCCGATTATTCCGTTGCGGGCAGTTATGGCTTGCAATTAAAAGTGAGCGACCAGTATGGGAAATCTGCCGAGATGGCGTTGCCGGTGGAGGTCTTGTACAAGGAAGTGGCGCCACGGCAAATCCAATCCTTGCCGGATATGCGTTTGGTGGGTGTAGGAAGGCGAACCACCCTCAGGCTGACGGATTATTTTGTGGATTTGAAAGGTAGGGCTTTGATGTACGAGGTGGAGAACACGGCAAAAAATGTGATCAGCGTGCAGCGCAACGGAGATATGCTGACGGTGGAGGCGAGAATGCCGGGACATGCGGAAGTCATGGTTCGGGCAAAGAACGAAGCCGGATTGACGGTGAGCCAGCGTTTCAGCGTGGAGGTGGTTGCCAGTGAGGAAAGTAGACCGGAAGATGCCCTGAGCATCTATCCCAATGTGGTAAAAACCGGTCTGACCGTGACCTTACACCCCTCGGCGCGCGGAGAAGTGAGCCTGATGCTTTACAATGCGGCGGGACGATTGATGAAACTGGAGAAAGTGATGGTCGGAGCCACCGGCTACCAGTTGGACATGAGCGACATGCAGGCAGGAACGTATGTGTTGGTCGTGGAGGGTGTCGCCGGTTCGTGGAAGAAAAACATTATTAAGATTTAAATATGTACGGGATGAATTGGAAAATAATACTCGTTTCCCTGTTCGGAATATTGTTTGTGGCTGGAAATTCACAAGGACAGAGTGTGGCTTTTCTGGAGGTGGCTCCGGATGCCCGGTCCGCGGCTTTGGGTGAAACGGGAACCGCGCTTTCACCGGATGCCTGGTCCGTTTACTGGAACGTTGCCAAGGCGGTTGTGGCGGAATCCAAGGCGGAAATCGCTTACAGTTACACTCCCTGGATGAGGGATTTTCTTTCCGGAAGTCGGTTTCACCGCCTGGGCGGATTCTGGCGACTTTCCGACAAGGAGGTCGTTGTTGCCGGGTTCCGGCATTTTGCCAATGGGGAATTTGATTTGGTGGATGAGGACGGATTGGACAATGGCAAGGTCAGACCTGATGAATATGCGTTGGAGGCAGGATATGCCCGGAGCTTGTTGAAAGGTTTCTCGGCAGGAGCCACCATTCGCTACATCCGTTCGGACCTGGGTGCCATTCGGGGCGTGGACCCGGCGAATGCCGTGGCGTTCGATTTGGGAACCTATTACCGGAAAGAGGTGACCCTGTGGCATCGGAAATCGCTGGTGGCTGCGGGATTGACCTTTGCCGACCTGGGGTCGCGCATCAAGTATGCCGATTCGAAATACGCGCTTCCCGCCCGGTTGTCTGTCGGTGCGTCTTTGGAGTTGCCGGTGGCGGAGCATCACGTGCTGACCTGTGCGGCAAATGTCGCCTGGCGGGTGGTTCCTTCGGACAGCCGGACTTGCAACGGCGGTGTCGGGGTGGAATACGGGCTTTACGGCATCGGCTTTTTCCGGGCGGGTTACCGTTGGAACGACATGGAGAAGAGTACCGGAGGAGATTATGTCAGCCTCGGCTTGGGCGTGAAATACTGGCATCTGTTTGCCGATGTCGCCTGGCGGTTGGCAACCGAAAATTATGACGCATTGGACAAGACGTTTACGTTTTCCGTGGGCGTTAGTTTTTAACCTTAAAAATGAAAGCGATGAGGTATATCAGTTTATTTATCGGAGCCGTTTTGGCGCTTTCCGCTTGTCAGGAGGTGAAATTTGCCGGGTATGGAAACGGGACGCTGACCGCCGGTTTCCGGGATACCTTGGTGACGGTATTTGAAAATACGGGCACCAATCGGCTTGTCATAGATTTTTCGCAGAAACTCGTCCGGGAAACGAAGGTGACGGTTGCCGTGGTGGCGGAGGAGAATATGCAGGAGGGCAAGGATTATTTGCTTCCGTTCAAGGAATTTTCGGTGGCTGCCGGAGCACAAAGCGTGGAGGTGGAGTACGGATTGGTGGATGACAACAAGACCAACGATTCTCGCAGTTTTACGTTAAGGTTGGTTTCTTTGAACGGTGGGGCTGTCGATGAAGGGCATGCCGATGTCCGGGTGAAAGTCCTGGACGATGAAAGCGACGTCGCTGTCGGATTTGAGACGACCGTCATGACCGTGTCGGAACGGGAATCCGGAACGCCGGTGGGGGAATCCTATCGTTGCGAGATACCGGTAAAGGTGTATGGAACGTTGCATAAGCCCTTGCAGTTTGAGGTGGTGGCATTGCCTTCGGAAGGTCCGGATGCGGCTGTCGAAGACGAGCATTTCCGGTTGTTGCAAACCATATTTGTGGTGGAGAATGCGGAGGCAAGCATTTCTGTACCCGTAGAAATTCTGGATGACGACAAGGTGAATGCCGACCGGCTTTTTACGTTGGATATCGTGGAAGTGACCGGTGGAGAAACATACACCCACCAAAAACGCTGTATCGTGACCGTCAAGAATGACGATTTGGGTATTTATTTCGGAAAAGCCTCTGTGGAAGCGGAGGAACGTGCCGGAAAAGTGAAGGTTCCGGTGAAATTGACCCAGGCATCGGAACAACCAGTGACGTTTGTAGTGGAATGTTCCGGTACCGCCGTCGAGGGGACGGATTATAGCCTGGAAAAAAGCTGGACCATAGAAGCCGGACAGGATAGCATCGAGTTGGAAGTGGAGTTGTTGCATGCGTCTGGGGTGCAGGACGACCGGGTGTTGACATTGGCATTTGCAGGGCTTGGGGAAGATTTACAGGTTTTTGAAAAACAGCCTGCCTGTGACGTGACGATTTGGGATGTGGATACCCAAGTGGAATTTAAATATGACGTATTGGGAATGAGAGGTACGCGAGGGAATCTTATGGTTCCCGTTGTGTTGGCGACTCCGTTGGCTCATGATGTTTCTTTGTCTCTGAACTCCGAATTTCCGGAAGGTGTGGAAGCCATCGTGAAGAACGCATCGGTGACGATTCCTGCCGGAGAGACTTCGGCTGTTTTTGAAGTACAGGTAACCAAAATGATGGTGGAGCGTTTTACGATGAGCATTCATCCGGACGTAAAAGGAGCTTCAGCCTCAGAGAACCCGGAGCTGGTCAGCCAGTTCGGCGAAATCGAGGAGCCTTGGACATTGACGATTGCCGAATATTCTTCTCAGGCAACAAACGAACCTGAACCGAATGGATATGCCACTGCGGCTGTGGACGGAGATCCGGCGACTTACTGGCATAGTAGTTGGAGTCCTGCGACGGAATTGCCTCAATACATTGTCGTGCAGGTTCCGGACAATATCCGGGTCGGAGGTGTGGAAGTGATCCGGCGACTTGCGACTACTAATAGTGATAGCAAAAAGGCTGAAATTTCGTTGAGCAAGGATCGGAAGAACTGGGATTTTCAAGGTACTTTGGAATGGGACGAACCCAAAAGTTCGGATGTGTCGGAGCATACGCGCTCTATGGATTTTAATCATCTGCAAAAAGGTGGATACATCAAGATTAACGTTACGGAAACTCGTAATAGTACCCGTTCTTTTGGTCAAATTGCTGAGGTGATTATTTACGGATATGCCGAATAAAGTTTGTCAAAATTATTTACTAAATACTGAATACGATGAAAATTTGGAAGTTAATATCGGTGCTTTTGCTGGCTTGTCTGGCAGGAGCTTGTGACGATGATTTCGCCGGAAAAGAGAATGATGCAGATGCAGTCGGGCAAGCAAAGGTTTCTTTCGGCTATGAAGCGAAAACCGTGCTGAAAAACGGAGATCAGGTATTGGTTCCCGTTTGTCTGGATGCACCTGTACGTAATGCGGTGAAGGTCACTTTTAGCGTATTGCAGGGAGATGAGCAAACGGCTCGAGAGGGAATAGATTTTGATTTGCCTGATAAAGTGGTAACAATTCCGGCAGGGGATACGGTTGCTTATCTGGCGGTGGACCTGCTGGACGACGGAAAAACGGACAATGACCGGGAAATCAAATTGAATATTGCCGGTGTATATGGAGCTGGAATGGGTGAGCAGAAATCTGTTTCCTTGTATGTGGTTTCCAATGCTTTTGTGGAATTTGAAAAAGCAACCTGGGAAACCTATGAGAGTGCAAATGTGGAAACGAGCAGTGAAGAAATCAAGCATACCCGTTTTGTTCCATTGACCATTACCGGTAACCTGCGGGAAGCGGTGACCATTGTTTTGGAGGTGCAGGATAGCAGTGCGATAGAACCGACTCATTTTACGGTAGAGAAAGAGGTGTCCGTAGCTCCGGGAGCAACGCAGGTGAACGTGGAAATCAAGCCGGTGGATGACATAGAAATGAACGAAGACCGTGTTTTCATCTTGAAGATAAAAGAGGTACGAGGTGGTAATCTGTTGGTTGGAAAGACAAATGCGAGCTGTGAGGTGAAGATTCTTTCCGAAGAGATTTTGAGAACTTTGTCTTGGGGGATTGTTTCGCAAAGCAAGGTGGATGAAGAGGGTATTTTGGATATTCCGGTGTATCTGGACAAAATACCGCTTGCCTCCTTTACCGCGGATATTATTGCTGTTGGTCCTACGGATGCCGTTGAGGGTGTGGATTATGAGATTCTGACACCGCAGATAGAGATGACCAGTGCTCGGCAGGCTACTGTTCAAGTGAAGATACTGAGAAATCCGGAAGTCAATGCCAATCGCGTCCTGGTGTTGAATTTTAATAAAATTACCGATGAAACTGTTTTTGCATCGACAAGTGCAAGGGCGTTTACCTTGACGATTCAAAACAGCGATTTCCCGAGTTTTGAAGGAGCAACTTTGGAAGCCATAGAAGACGAGGAGAATGAAGTGGTTATTTCTATTCCTGCCGTAGACAGGGAACGCACCCTTACGTTGGAATATTCGACGACGGAACAGACACCGGGAACTTATTTTGAGACTCCGAGCACAACCCTTACGGTTCCCGCCGGAGCAACGGAGGTTCGGTTACCTTTGCAAGTGAAATATACGCTTGATTTTCCGACGGTGGTGCCGGCATTGACGGCTTCAATTGTGAAAGTGGATGATGTTCCTCTGGAAAATGTAAATACGAAGTTGATTTTGACACCTTGTCATTACAGAAAATTATTGGGTACTTGGAAATTATATTCAGACGCACCTGATAGTATGTCGGAAGGAGATATTACTGTTTCTATGGGGGAATTTAAGAAAGGCTATCGATGTACAACTGAATCCAGATTCTGTACCAATGTAGCCAGTCCGTTAAAATGGAACATGAGTTATGATTCGGCAACCGGTCGGATACAAGTTGTAATGGGAGAACAAACAAATGTTGATACTTATGATGGAATGTGGGTTACTTGGTATTATTATGGTAATATGAATACAAAAGCGATTGATACAGAATGGGAGGGGGATGATAGGCTAAATTGGTTAAGTGGAGGGAATTATGTTTGTGTTGCTTTCATAAATGATGATGGTTCTTGGAGAGGACAGGGAGGCTGGCATCAAACCAATGTCAGAATGGTGAGACAATAAAATTAGTTGGCAATGATTTTATGCCTTAGGCCAAGATAGGGTTGTTTATGCCCCCCGGAAAGTAGCACGCTTTCCGGGGGCATTTTTATTTATCTTCCTCCCATAAACAAGAAATTTAGTCATAGCCTATTGGCTACAATGTAAAAAGTATTTATATTTGCAATAGAGCAAGGATAGTGTCTGGCAATGAAAATAAAACCATAAATTGAGCACATTATGGCACGACCAATACAAGATACGCCAATTATCACAGGGAAAGACGCAGAGAAATTTCGTGCTAATCTCCGGCATGCCTTATATCCGTCTTCTAAGGAAAGAAAGGAAAAGGAAAAGCGTGCTAAAGAAATGGAAGAAATGTACATTAAAATGGTGAAAGCAACCAATGGCGTTTTCTTCTGATCTTCTGATTAAAATCAATTCGGGTGAATTTGTTTTTAAAAAACTCACTTGGGACGGTATAATAAAACCGTTTAAATGCAATCATTTAGATTTGGCAGATTTCTTAATTAATGATGCGAAAATCTATCTGAAATATCTGAGATATACCACATTCATTATTGAAAGTAGTGAGATAACGGTGGCTTATTATAGCCTTGCAAATGATGTACTGAAACTTGATCCCAAGGTGGATACAGATTTGGATGATAAAATAAAACTTAGAATTGAGGAGAAAGATCATTCATTTCAAGAATATATGTTTTCACAAAATGTTTTTCCGGCAGTAAAAATTGGTCGGTTGGCAGTACATGATGATTTAAGAAACAACGGATATGGTACTGATATAATCAGATTACTGGTCGCAAGTTTTAAAAACAATAACAAGACCGGATGTCAGTTTATAACCGTAGATGCCATCAATTCAAATGAAACATTAAAATTCTATGAAAAAAATGGATTTGAATATGTGACAGTGTATGACGTTAATCAGGAATCAAGGCAAATGTACAAAATACTAATATAACACCTCTTTACACCCTTTTACAAAGTTATGC
>CAMWQQ010000033.1 GCA_947176455.1 uncultured Odoribacter sp.
GGCGTCATCATCCTCATCGGCATCGTGGTCAACAACAGCATCATCCTCATCGACTACACGTCGCAACTCCGCCGTCAAGGCAACCGGAAACCGAGGGCATTGATTATCGCCGGCATCTCACGGCTACGCCCCATTCTAATTACGGCAATCACCACGATTATCGCGATGTTCCCGCTGGCAATGGGCAAAGGGGAATTTGTCGCCGGACTGGGCGCCCCGTTCGCCATTACGGTCATCGGAGGACTTGCGATGAGCACCCTGCTTACGCTGGTCATCATTCCCACCCTCTACTCCGGACTCGAAGACGCCCTGCATCGCCTGCGCATCCAAAGCCTGGTGATGAAAGTCCTGCAAGTCGCCCTGATGATTGCCGCCATAATCGGCATTTATTCGTTCACCGGCTCGCTGTTGTGGCGCCTGGCTTATTTGGTGGGAGCAATCATTCTGATACCGGGAGCGACGTGGTTCATCGAAACCAGTCTCCGACAAGCCAACAACCGCATCATCGCCCCGGACGAGGAAATCCGCATTTCTATCCGCAACCTGGTAAAGATATACGGCAGACCGAATGAATTCAAACGGGAATGGGAATCCGGAGAACGTACCCGCGAAAGGCTGGGCATCCGGACGGAATACCGCACCGTCAAGGATTTGAAACCATTGGTGTGGCTGCTTCCCGTCACCGGATTTTTGATTTATTTCACCTATTTCTATCAGGTGCTTGCCTTCTGGGCTATCTTCTTTGCGATAGGCACGTGGTTGCTTCTGTGCAAAGTAGTCGGCATCGGGGTGGAATTCCTTACCGCCCGGCAGAACCGCTGGGGACAAAAAGGGTTGCAAATATTGCTGACCGCCATTCATTACATCTCCCCGCTTCTCTCGCTGGTATGGGCTTCCGTCAAGTTCTCCGACTCCGGACTGCCCGTCCTGCTTGGACTGCTGTGGTATGCCGGCATCGCCGCCCGCTACCTGTCCAACCGGATTCACAAATACAACATCAACATCGACCAAATCGAAGGCAGATTCCGGACCCTAAAGAAAACCGTCTATCAGATTGCCTCCAGAATCCCGGTCATCGGCTACAAGAAAAAACCGTTCAAGGCACTCAACGCCGTGTCTATGGACATCCACACGGGTATGTTCGGACTGCTGGGTCCCAACGGCGCCGGCAAAACGACCCTGATGCGCATCATCTGCGGCATCTTTGAACAGAGCTACGGCAAAATATTCATCAACGGCATCGACACCCAGAAGAAACGGGAGGAGCTACAAGGTCTCATTGGCTACCTGCCACAGGAATTCGGCACTTATGAAAACCTGACCTCCTGGGAATTCCTGGAATACCAAGCGTTGCTGAAAGGCATCCACAACCCGAAAATACGCCGGCAACGGATTCGCGAAGTGCTGGAAGCCGTGCATATGTACGAAAACAAAGACAAGAAAATCGGCGGTTTCTCCGGAGGTATGAAACAACGCATCGGCATTGCCCAGACGTTGCTGAACCTGCCCCGCATCCTGGTGGTGGACGAACCGACGGCAGGACTCGACCCGCGCGAACGCATCCGTTTCCGAAACCTGCTGGTAGAATTGTCACGCAACCGGATTGTGATTTTCTCCACGCACATCATTGAGGACATCGCCAGTTCCTGCAACCAGGTGGGCGTCATCAACAAAGGTTCCCTGAAATATTACGGCACACCTGCCGATATGGCGGAAATCGCCAAGGAAGTGACTTGGACCTTTGAAATCCCGGCTCGGGAGTTCGCCAAACTTCCGGCGGACCTGCTGCTCGTCCACCACATCCGCAACGGCGAGAACATCAAAGTGCGCTGTCTGTCCGAGAAACAGCCCGTGCCCAACGCCGTCCGGACCGCCCCGCTACTGGAGGATTCCTACCTGTGGTTGCTGAGAAACGTCAAACTCGCCAACAATGAACAAATCATCACTCAATAAGCCCATTTTATGAAAGCCTATTTTATAGCACCGCTTGCCAAACTGACGAAATACAACATCAAAATCATTTTCGGGAACAAGTTCCTGTATTTTATGCTGAGTGCCGTCGGGTTTTACATCCTGACCGTGGCTTTGAGCCTGATTTCGGACGATGAAATCACCTCCGCCACCGGTTACAATATGTTGCTCGTACCCTCTATCCTGCTGATATTTTACCCCACCTGCTTCGGTATCCAGAACGACCAGGACGCCAAAATCATCGAAATCATCTTCGGCATCCCCAACTACCGCTACAAGGTGTGGTTGCTCCGGTTGGCAATTTCCTACCTCATCTGCTTTATCCTGACGCTCTTTCTTTCGGCGGTCACCAACTGGCTGGTCGTCGAAGTGCCACCGTTCGAACTGGCGGTGCAGGTTATGGTACCGGCATTGTTTATCGGTATGCTCTGCTTTATGCTCAGCACAATTGTCCGGAACGGCAACGGTACCGCCGTGTTCATCATCATCATCGGACTGTTGCTTTTTGTCCTGAACAGCACACTGGGAGTCAGCAAATGGAATCTCTTTTTGAATCCCTTTAATCTCCCGCTCGACAAGAATCCGGAGATTTACTACAACACCGTATTCAACAACCGCATCATCATCCTGCTGACCAGCTTCGTTTGCCTGCTCACCGGACTCTACAAGACACAAAACCGCGAAAAGTTCATTTAAAGTAGAAAGTTTATAAAGTTATAAGGTTTATAAGGTTTTGATTTCTGCCGGATGATTTATTTACGGTTGCAGAAATAGCCGAACGATATAGGCACGGTTTGAAACGCTCCTCTTTCTGCTGATTATCCGGTGGCAAGAGAAAGACCGGAAAGGATATCAATGCCCAAAGCCGTCTCTATTTTGCAAAGGGTTTCCAGTGACAGGTTTTCGCGACCTTTCAAAATCTTTGAAACATATTGCTGACTGCATCCCATACGCTCGGCAAGCTGTTTTTGAGTTATATTTTCAGCTTCCATTTTATCGAGCATTTGCATAGCAATTCTTTGGGAATAGCACAGCCATTCCCTATTCCGGAGTCTGGCTTCCGCTTCCTTTCGCCAACGACTCGGAGTAGCAGACTGGTGTTGTTGAAGTTTTTGAATCGTACTCATCCCGTATCCCTACTTTAATTCACTGATATAATCGATAAAACCTTCATTGTCTATAATGCCTTCCGAAACAAGGAACCGGCGTACGCGGTCAATTTTTTGCAGTTCCAAAGCCGTATGCGGACGTTCCTGCATAGTAGCTGTCAGTTTGATAGCCCCACCGGTGACGATATAAATCCCCTCGGTGAGACGTATCGCATAAATACGCAACCACGATGAATGTCTGCCGATCTTATTGCCTCTCGCTTTCATCTTTTCAAGGAAATTCAGCATCGTGCGACTATTATTAAGAGGTTTGAATAAGGTATCCAAATCCGCATTAGGAGAAATGTCCATAATGATGCCTTCAAGAATTTCCGCATCTTCCAACACATCGGCAATTGCCGTATTCATATCGGTAATGTTGAAATTATGCAGGTCTTCCCTGTTTTCCTTGAAAAAATTACGCAACCATTCCACGTCACTCCAACGGTCAAAGAGCAGGTAAAGTTCATTGTCTTCCTGTTCCTCGAATCTGACAGCCCAAAGCCGTCCGTCACCTGTTACGTCGTCGAATGTCATCATCGCATTATTTTGAAAGCAAATATAATGAATCTTTTCGACAAATACAACTAATAAGTTGTGTCTGTTGACTTGTGATGTAAAAAATCACCGGGTCATATCGTCCGTTTCAACTTTTCGTTGATGCGGGCACGGACTTTGACCATAGCATTCTTTTTCTTGACCCACTCCAGCAGTTCCTCCGTATTTCCGGCATTCTGGCATTCCAGGATTTTCAGGTCGGCTTCCTTGCACATCAGCTCTATCCGGCGAATCTTGTAGTTGTCCACAATCTTGGGCAGCAATTCTTCCAACAACATCTCTTCCGTTTTGACCAGCGTATCCCTGGTGGTCCAGATTTTGCTCAATTCATACGGTTCACTCAGAATATCCGCCACCGTGGCACTGATTTCCGGATTGGGATGTCCGATGAAGTATTTTGCCGCCACAAAACCGGGCGTCTGGCATTGCTGCCGGTATTCCTGTTGTATCTCCTGTAAACCGGGATTCAGCAACAACAGTTCATCTTCCGCCAATTCCCGGATGATGTATTGCCCTACCGTCATTGTAACTACTTCACCGTCATTCTCTTCCTCGTAAAGCCCCCGGTCGCCGAATAGCAACAGGTAACGCACCAACATCATCTCTTCGGTGTCGCACGGGGACACGTCGCCCGTTTTCAAAGGGGTAAGGGTTTCCTTGACAACCGGTTGGGCAGGCGCCTTATAGGGCAACGGTGTCGGGTCGCCCGTCTTCGCTTTCCGGATGCGGGCAATCTCGTTGTACAACACTTCTTCTCCCACCTTCAACTGATTGGCAGTTTCCTGCACATACACCGACCGGGTGATGTTGTCCGGAATCAGCGAAATACTTTTGACAATGTCCGTAATCAGCTTTGCCCGCTCCAGGGGGTCGTTTCCTGCCTGTTCCAGCAACAGTTCCGTCTTGAAATGGATGAAATCCGTTTCGTGTGCGGAAATATACTCCAGCACCTCTTCCGTCGTATGGGCTTGCGCGTAGGAATCGGGATCCTCTCCTTCGGGCAGTGAAACCACCCGGACATTCAACCCCTCTTCCAGCACGAGGTCGATGCCTCGCAAAGACGCCTTGATGCCGGCGGCATCCCCGTCATAGATAATGGTGACGTTGGGGGTCAAACGACGAATCAGTCGAATTTGCTCGACGGTCAGCGAAGTGCCCGAAGAAGCCACCGTATTCGCAATGCCTTTCTGATGAAAGGAAATCACATCCAGGTATCCCTCCACCAGATAACAGCGGTTTTGCTGCACGATGCTCTTCTTGGCAAAATAAATGCCGTACAGCGTCCGGCTTTTGTGATAAATCTCGGATTCCGGGGAATTCAAGTACTTGGCGCTCTTCTTGTCATTCGTCATAATGCGCCCGCCGAAGGCGATAATCTTTCCGGCGAGGTCGCGAATGGGAAACATCACCCGAGCACGGAAGCGGTCAAAATCTCCTCGGTCGGACTCTATCGTCAAACCGGTCTTCACCAGAAATTCTTTCTTGTATTCCTTCGACAAGGCGGTTTTCGTCAAGCTGTCCCACGCTTCCGGACAATACCCCAAACCGAACTTCTCTATAGTCTGGTCATCCAGTCCTCTGCGACGAAAATACCCCAGCCCCACCGACTTTCCCTCATCGGTATTCCAAAGTTGGTCTACAAAAAACTCCTCGGCATAATTCGTGACAATCAACATACTTTCCCGCTCCGACCTCTCCTGCTTTTCTTGCTCGGTAAGCTCCTTCTCCTCGATGATGATGTTGTATCTGGCAGCCAGCCACCTCAACGCCTCGATGTACGACAATTGCTCGTGCTCCATAATGAAATTGACAACATTGCCACCTTTCCCACAACCGAAGCACTTATAAATCCCCTTGGCAGGAGAAACAGTAAACGAACCGGTCTTCTCGTTGTGGAAAGGACAGCAGCCGACGTAGTTCACCCCCCGTTTTTTCAGACTTACAAAGTCGGAAATCACCTCGTAAATGTCCGCCGAGTCAAAAATTTTCTGTATGGTCGCCTGGTCAATCATTTCGCAAAAATACAAAAACAAATGCGGATAATGCACTTTTTATCCGGTTGAATTACCCCCTCCAGCATCACTTAAATCCCGTGCAAAACTATTTTATGCGATTTTTAATATATTTTCACTTTCATGCTGGCACGATTTTTGTACTTTTGCAACCCGTGGAAACGATTTATATATATATCGTTTCCATGTAACACCACGAGAGCTATGACAGAAAGCGAATTGAACCGGACAAAGGCTGATTTACTGGAAAGCATTGCGCAACTGTTCCATAAGTACGGGCTACGAAGCACGTCAATGGATGACATCTGCACGCATCTGAAGATTTCAAAGAAGACGCTTTACCAGTATTTCAGCAACAAGGACGATTTGGTGGAGCAACTGGCTCTCCACCGGGAAGGCACCCTGCGCGTGGGAAGAAAACTGGAGCGGATGAAGAAGCTGGATTCGGTGGAGTTCCTGTGGGTTATGGGAGAGAACATCATCAAGCATTTGAACGGCCAGCACCAGATGAATCTTTTCGATTTGAAGAAGTATCATCCGGAAGTTTACCAGCGCATCAACGAGCGGAACCGGGAGTTTTTCTACGAACAGTTGACGCAAGTCATCGAGAAGGGCATCCGGGACGGGTATTTCCGGGAGGACATCGACAAGCAAGTGCAGATTTATCTGTTCGCGAAACAAATCGGCTTTCTGGGCGAACCGGAAGTGATGAGCAATATGGAGTATCCGATTGACGTGATTATCTCGACGATTATCAAAAACACTATCCGGAGCTTTGTAACGCCTGCGGGTATGGAGAAACTGGAAAAATTACTTAACAAACAAAAAAAATAGACAAGAAATCAAGACTATCGGGCAAATTCCCGATATACATTCAAATATCGGCATATAATTTGCAAAGCGTATAAACATTGAAAAATAAATAACAACATCATAAATTAATCAGAATGAAAAGAGGAGTATTCATTACATTTGTTGCGATTCTCATCCCGTGGATGCTGCAAGCGCAGACCACGCCGGACGCCCCCCAGAGCCTGACGCTGGAGGAAGCCGTAAACTTTGCCGTGAAATACAACAAGGAGTTGCAGGCATCGCAAATGAACATCGAATTAAGAAACAAAATGGTCACCGAGGCGATTTCCCAGGGATTGCCGCAAATCAACGGTAATTTGAATTACAGCACGAATTTCAAATACAAGATGAGCTTCCCGGGTTCCCCTATGACTACAACCCTGAAAGACCAGTCCTCCTTGGGCGTCAGCGTATCGCAGCTCCTGTTCAACGGACAATGGATTTTAGGCATACAGACCAGTAAAATCGCCAAGCAGATTGCCGCCCAGCAGGTGGACGTGACGGAACTGGAAATCAAGGAAACCGTTTACAATTCCTACTACACGGTACTGGTCAGCGAACGGCTGATGTCCATTGTGAAAGAAAACCTGCAAAATATGAGCGAGATTCAGAAACACACGGAAAATATGTACAAGGCTGGAACCGCCGAAATCACCGATGTGGACCAAATCCGAATCACCGTCGGACAGTTGAAGAACAGCCTGCTGGCAATGGAACGGACCGTGGACGTGAGCTACAACCTGCTGCGCCTGCAACTGGGACTGCAAGCCGGCACCCCGCTGAAACTGACCGACCCGCTGGAGTCTTTCCTCGCCGAGGAGAATTTCCTGAAACTGGTGGCACAGCAGTTCGACATCAATGCCAACCTGCAATATCAGTTGGTGCAAACCCAGGAAGAGTTGCAAAAGAAAATGGTGGGTCTGAAGAAATGGGCGTTTTCGCCGAGTATCTCCGCCAGCTACGGATATACCTACAAAATCCTGAAACCCAGCTTGGACTTCAGCCCCAAGCACTCGGCAAGCATCACGATGAACATCCCGGTATTTTCCGGCTTGCAACGCAAAGCCCAATTGGACCAGGAAAAAATCACCCTGGAGCAAACCACGTTGAACAAAAGCCTGTTGGAAGACCGGTTGAACTTGCAGGAAGAACAGCTCAAATTCGCCCTGAAAAACGCCTTGGAAGATTACAACCTACAAAAGGAAAACATCCAAGTGGCGCGGAAAGTGCTGGAAAACTATCAACACAAATACAATGCGGGAACCGTATCGAGCCTCAATCTGACCCAGGCGAACAACAATTACCTGACGGCGGAAAACAATTACACGTCAGCCTGCCTGACGCTATTGCAGGCACAGACCCAATTGGAAAAACTATATAACGAATTAAAGTAAAAACAATATAAACACGAAAACGATGATAAAGAACATTATTTTATCCGCCCTTGCAATCGCTGTCCTGGCAGGATGCTCCAAGAAAAAAGAGGCATCAAACAGTGAAACAGCCGTTGAAGCCATTCCGGTAAAAGTACAGAAACTGGCAAAGGAAGACATCTTCCGCACCTTGGATTATACGGCAAATCTGGAAGCCGACGAGCAAGTTTTCTACGCCCCCGCCGCAACCGGCAGAATCTCCAAAATCTACGTCGAAGTAGGCGACCGGATTAAAAAAGGACAAGTGCTGGTCGATATGGATAAAACCAACCTGAAACAGGCAGAAGTGCAGTTGAAGAATCTGGAAACGGAATACAACCGGGCAAAGCTACTGAACGAAACCCAGAGCATCAGCAAGCAGGCCTATGACGCTGCCGTGACCAATTACGAGGTTGCCAAAACGAACATAGAATTCCTGAGGGAGAACACGCAAATGCTGGCACCGTTCAACGGAGTAGTGACAGGCAAATATTTCGAAAACGGGGAAGTCTATACGGGTGGCGCTTTCGGTGGCGCTTCCAAGCCGTCTATCATCGCGATTGAAAAAATCAATCCCTTGAAAGCGAAGGTAAACCTGTCGGAACAATATTTCCTCTCCGTAAAGAAAGGCACCAAGGTTGAACTGAAAAGCAGTCTGTTCCCCGACCGGGTGTTCGAAGGCACGGTCAACATCGTCTATCCGACTATCGACCCGGCTTCACGGACGTTTACCGTAGAGGTGAGAATCCCGAACGAGGACGAGGCGCTGCGCCCCGGTATGTACGGCACAATCAATTTCTTCATCGGTAACACGGAAACCATTGTGGCGCCCGCTATCGCCGTGCTGAAACTCCAGGGTGCCAACGACCGCTATGTGTTCGTCAACAGAAACGGCAAGGCAAAACGCGTGGCAGTGACGCTGGGCAAGCGTTTCGAAGACAAGGTGGAACTGATTAGCAACGAGCTGGAAGAAGGCGACGAACTGATTGTCGTGGGACAGGGACGCGTGGTGGACGGCTCTCCTATCAGCATCACCAAGTAACAGTATGATAATCTTGTAAATCAAACAATATGAGTATATATAATACAGCGGTAAACAAGCCCATTTCCACCTTAATGGTGTTCATCGCCATTCTGGTGCTGGGTATTGCCTCCTACATCCAGTTGCCGGTAGACCAGTATCCGAAAATGGACCCTCCCTACATTACCGTAATGGCAACTTATCCGGGCGCCAATGCCTCGGATATCGAGGAGAACGTGACGAAAATCCTGGAGAACCAGTTGAACTCCGTGGATAACCTGAAAGAATTGACCTCCACGTCATACGACAACCTGGCGGTGGTGGCACTGGAGTTTGAATGGGAAGTGAACCTGGACGAAGCATCCAACGACGTGCGCGACGCCGTGGACAAGTCGATGCAGGCACTGCCCGACGGTATCGACCGTCCGACCATTATGCGTTTCAACACCTCTATGATGCCGATTTTGATTTATGCCGTGACGGCGGACGCCTCCTATCCCGGCATCGACAAAATCCTGGACGACAAACTGGTTACCCGTCTGAACCGGGTGGACGGTGTGGCTTCCGTTATCGTGGCAGGGGCGCCGGAACGGGTGGTTTACGTGGACCTCGACCCGAACCAGCTGGACGCCTATAACCTGACGCTGGAACAAATCGGCAACAAGATTCTGTCGGAAAACCGCGACATCTCCGCCGGTAGCGTGAAAATGGGCGAAATGGACTACACCCTGCGCATCGAAGGCGAATTTGAAGAAAGCGACCAAATCAAGAATCTGGTTCTGGGTACGCAGAACAACAAGACCATTTACCTCCACGATGTCGCCCGCGTTCGGGACACAATCAAGGACATCACGCTGGAACAGACCATTAACCGGGGAAAAGGCGGTGTATTAATGGTGACGAAGCAGACGGACGCGAACGCCGTTGCCGTTGCCAAGGAAGCCAAAAAACAATTGGAACTGACACTGAAGGAACTGCCTTCCGATATCCATTTCCAGATTATCTCGGACAACTCCGACTTTATCGTGAAATCAATCAACAACTTGCAGGAAACCTTGATGTATGCCTTGATATTCGTGGTGTTGGTGGTGTTCCTGTTCCTGGGACGCTGGCGCGCGACGTTCATCATCGCGCTGACGATCCCGATTTCGTTGATTGTCGCCTTCATCTACCTGTTCGCCACGGGTGAATCCCTGAACGTCATTTCCTTGTCTTCACTCTCCATTGCTATCGGTATGGTGGTGGACGACGCGATTGTGGTATTGGAAAACATCACGAAACACGTAGACCGGGGCAGCCGTCCGAGAGAAGCCGCCAAATACGGTACGAACGAAGTGTGGTTGTCCGTTATCGTGACGACTTTGGTAACCGTTGCGGTATTCTTCCCGCTGACTTTGGTGACCGGTATGACGGGTATCCTGTTCAAGCAGTTGGGTTGGATCGTATGTATCACCGTATGTACGTCTACGGCAACCGCCATTTCACTGACGCCGATGCTTTGCTCGCAGTTGATGAAAGTGCAGGAAAAACCGAAAGACGGTAAATTCAGCTTCTACAATTTTGTTTCCACACAGTTGGACCGTCTCGACAGCGCCTACGAAAAACTGATTCGCTGGGTATTGTGCCACAAAACCGTGGTGATTTGCTCTATGTTCTTCCTGTTCTTCGGTTCCTGCGGACTGATGCGCTACATCAAGACCGACTTTATGCCCCAGAACGACCAGAACTATATGAACGTTTACGCGAAGATGCAGTCCGGACAGCGGGTGGAAGTAACGAAGGAGGTTGCCTTGCAAATCGACTCCGTGATGCGTGCCGAGATTCCGGAAATCACCATCATCAACCTCTCTTACGGTAGCGAGGAAGAAGCATCTTTCGCCTCTATGATGAACAGCACGGGTAACAACATCCTGAATATGCGTGTGCGCGTGGTAGACATCAAGGAACGTAACCGAAGCGTATTCGAGATTGCCGACCAGGTACGTGGTATTTTGAAACGTTTCCCGGATGTGTTGCAGTACACCGTGAGCACTTCCAGCGGCGGCTCTATGGGCGGCAACTCCGTGGACGTTGAAATTATGGGACACGACTTCAACGTCACCACCCGCCTTGCCCACGAAATCGCCCAGAAGGCACGGCAGATTCCGGGAGCCGAGGACATCAAAATCAGTCGCGACGAGGACAAGTCGGAATTGCAGGTGGTACTCGACCCCGACAAACTCGCCCGCCACGGTCTGACGACCTCGGAAGTGGGTTCTTATCTCCGCAACCGCATCTACGGTTTCCGAAACAGCAAATTCAAGGAAAACGGTGAGGAATACGACATCATCGTACGCCTTGATGAAAAATACCGGTCATCACTGACCGAAGTGGAAAACATCCTCATCACCGACAACCGCGGTCAAAAAGTGCGTTTGAAAGAACTCGGTGAAATCAAGGAGTACTTCTCCCCGCCAAACATCGAGCGCAAGAGCAAACAGCGTCTGTTGAAGGTGTCCATTACTCCCGCTGCCGGCGTCGCCCTGGGTGACATTGCACAGGCTACCCAGCAGATGCTCGACGGTCTGGAAGACGTACCGCAGGAAGTATCGCTCTACATCGGCGGTAACTACGAAGACCAGCAGGAATCGTTCAGTTCGCTGATTATGCTGTTGTTGCTGTCCTTGATGTTGGTTTACATCGTTATGGCAGCCCAGTTCGAATCCTTCAAGATGCCGTTCATCATTATGTTGTCCATTCCGTTCGCCTTCACGGGCGTAATCCTCGCCTTG
>CAMWQQ010000034.1 GCA_947176455.1 uncultured Odoribacter sp.
TCATACAATCCCCCTTTCAGGCGACGTACCGACAGGGCATCGTCAAAGTCCTTGGCATCTTCCGGGTCTATCGTGAACGTCGTTATCTCCCGGCAATCCTTTCTTTTCCGGATTTCCTCCTGAGGGATTTCCAGCGGGATTTTCTCGGCGGCCTTCAGCACGCCGGACGGGAATTTCACCGGCAATTCGTATTCCGCCATAATGGCGTTCATCTCCGCATCGTTATCTCCGGAACGTCCCAACACTTCCGTCACCTCACCCACCGGACTTTTTTGACCTTCCGGCCAATCCCTCAGTTTCACCACAATCTTATCACCGTCCTCCGCCCCATGCAGATGCTCCCCGGGAATAAACACGTCGTAGGGCAACTGTTTCCCCGATGGAATCAAAAAAGCATGTCCTCCGGATTTTTGC
This sequence comes from uncultured Odoribacter sp., assembly GCA_947176455.1. Taxonomy (GTDB): domain Bacteria; phylum Bacteroidota; class Bacteroidia; order Bacteroidales; family Marinifilaceae; genus Odoribacter. Next base: position 415 of record CAMWQQ010000034.1, read on the forward strand.
AGAACCCCGACAAACGTATGGTTTTTCCGCTCCAGGATTTCCACGACCTCCCCTTCCGAACGGCGATTCCGGACACGGGTACGGACAAATACCTTCACCTTATCTCCACTCAACGCATGCTTTAGATTCGGAAAAGAAACAAAAATATCTTCCTCGCTTTCGTCAGAGATGATGTATGCGGCTCCCTTTGCCGTCAGTTCCACTTCTCCCGTGATATAAACTCCCGTCGGCTTCACCCTGTATCGTCCGGTTGAAATTTCCTCCAATTCTCCTTCCTGAGCCATTTCCCGCAACACCTCCGAAATCAAACGCTTCACATCCATGCGTTTCACCTGCAAACGCACAGCCAATTGTTTATAATTAAAATTCTCGGTAGGGCGGTTTGCCATAACGGAATAGAGCAATTTCCGCAACTCCGCCTTACCCGGTGTCGGCTCCACCTTCTTTTTATTCTTACCCATTTGTTTCCCTTTCGATTTATGCCCTAAATTTAGTGTTTTTATGATTCAATCCACCGGATTTGAATCACAAAATTAACTCCCATAAAAAAAGGAAGGCGATATGACACCGCCTTCCCCGTCTTATTTTCATTCCCGAAAGATTACTTGATCAATCCCTTGTCGAATTTCTCCTTCACTTTCACCAACATATCATCGGTCATGCTCTTCAAGTCGTATTCCGGCTTCCAGCCCCATTCCTCGCGAGCACAGGTGTCGTCCATGCTATTGGGCCAGCTGTCTGCGATGGCCTGTTTTACAGGGTCTATCTGGTAATCCATCTTGAAATCCGGAATATGCTTGCGGATTTCAGCCGCAATCTGCTCGGGCTCAAAACTCATGGCGGCGATGTTGAAACTGTTCCGGTGCTTCAGCTTGGAGGGGTCAGCTTCCATCAGCTTCACCACGGCATTCAAGGCATCCGGCATATACATCATATCCATAAACGTACCCTGCTTTACATTGCAAGTAAAAGAACCCTTGCGAATGGCATCGTAATAAATCTCCACGGCATAGTCCGTCGTACCTCCGCCGGGCAACGTAACGTAGGAAATCAATCCAGGGAAACGCACACTGCGGGTGTCCACTCCGAAACGATGATAATAGTAATCGCTCAGCAACTCGCCGGTCACCTTGCACACGCCGTACATCGTCGTATTTGAACGCTGCAAAGTATCCTGAGGTGTCTTGTCCTTGGGGGTGTCTTTTCCGAAAGCTCCGATAGAACTCGGGGTGAATACCGCACAATGGTTATCTTTTGCGATATACAGCGAATTGGTCAAGGCACCGATGTTGATATCCCATGCCAATTTCGGATTTTTCTCTCCCGTGGCAGACAAAAGCGCTACCAGGTTGAAAATGGTATCAATACCGTATTTCTTTACAATGGCCGTGTAATTCTCACCGTCAAGCGCATTCAATTCCTCGAACGGTCCGGCCTCCGCCAACGCCTTGCACTTTTCAGCACTGATATCTGCTGCCACAACGTTATTATTGCCATAAATGGCTCTCAAATGCGGGACCAATTCAGATCCGATTTGCCCTCCGGCACCAACGATTAATATCTTTTTCATTGCAGAATTTGATTAAAAATGATTGCTTTTGATTCAAGGCACACCAATACCTCCGAAATCGATGCAAATGTAATAAATTAAAAATTTTACAAACAATAAAAACCTATGGATTTTTTATGTCTAAGTGAAAATTCCCGGAGTGCCGTTCAGTTCCGATTCGTAATAAGCATCAACGTTCAATTCAGGGGATTTGGAAGCCTGAACTGCCAATTGGTCACACCGTTCGTTTTCAGGAACATCGGCATGCCCCTTCACCCACACGAATTTAACCTGGTGCTGCCGATAAACCGTCAGGAAACGTCGCCACAAATCAGGATTCTTTTTCCCCTTGAACGCTTTTTTCTCCCACCCGAAAACCCATTGCTTTTCTATGGCATCCACGACATAGCGGGAGTCCGAATACACCGTGACGATGGTGCCCGGATTCTTCAGTGCCTCCAGTCCCACAATGACCCCCAGCAATTCCATCCGATTGTTTGTGGTCATTCTAAAACCCGCCGACATTTCCTTGCGGTGGATTCCCGACTTCAACACAATACCGAATCCCCCGGGACCGGGATTTCCACTGGCTGCGCCGTCCGTATATAAGGTTACTTCCACCATACGCTACGATTAATATGATTCCACAAAATTAATATTTTACCCCCTCATCCCCAAATAGAAAGATTTCAGACAACTCCCCTTACTCCCGTATAAAAAAAGTCCTCGAAAGCTATTCACTTCCAAGGACTTCTGCATCTGAGTTGAGGTCGGTAGCGGAATCGAACCGCTCTGCACGGTTTTGCAGACCGTTGCCTAACCTCTCGGCCAACCGACCATTTGCATTTTGCGTGGCAAAGATAGGATGTTTTCGTAAAGTTCCAAAATAATCCGGGAAATTATTTTTCCAAGGTCACGCTGGTGCATTTTATCTGTCCGCCCAGAGGAGGATTCATCTTGGAGATTTTAATCCGGGCATACTGCAATTGAGGAAAAGCCGCATAAAGGGCATCCAAGATGCGATGTCCCACATGTTCCAGCAAATGGGAACGCACCATCATCTCCCGGGCAATAACCTCATAGGCGGTCTGATAACTCAACGCATCTCCGATTTGGTCGGATTGTGCCGCCAAAGCGCAATCGTAATGCAGACACGCATTGACGATAAACTTATTGCCTGCCACCTGTTCCGCCTCGAAACAACCGTGATAGGCAAAAAATTCCATATCTTCAATTTCTATTATTCCTTTCATCAGCGTTTCTCCAAAAATGAAAGGGCCGGAGAACCGACCCTTAAACATTTACTACTAACCTAAACCATACAAACTTATGAAAAACAATCTTTTTTCAAAGACAATGCAAAAATACAGGCTTTCTCCCAAAAACCAACGCCACAACAGCAAATAATCGTTAATGGACGTCTTAAAATAGCGTTAAAACTTTATATATGGGATTGGCTTTACACCTTTCTGCTGTTCTTTATCTCTTCTTCGGATAGTCCGGTTGCCTGGCAAATCGTTTCAATCGGCAATCCCATTTCCTGCATTTTCAGGGCAATGTTCCATTTCTCTTCTGCCTTGCCTTCCGCTTTCCCTTCTGCTTTTCCTTTTTTCTCGGCGGCAACCATGACCACCAGGTTGTCTCGAAATATGTCGATGCTATTTTCGTATTTGTCGCGTTCCTCTTCGGGCAAGGCGGAAATGTCCGTGATGGCCGCCAGTTTCCGAAATATCGGGTTTTTAGCAAAGAGAAGTGCTTCGGCTGAGGTTTCCATGTTTTTCAATATATAAATCCAACGTTCAAAATCAGTTTCACATTCCTCCGCTTTCTTTTGGAAGGCGGGGAGTTCAATAAAGATGAAACGCAGTTTGTCCAAAAAGGGTTCATGCGTTTCACGGTCGGCAAGCACGATGTCCGTGCGCAATTTGTGCGCCATGCCCTCCGGTTTGAAGTTCATGAAGAAGACGCCGTACACGGCTTTCAACTCGAACTGCCACCTTTCTCCTTTCTTCCCCTGCCTGGTAATGGCGCGGGAGAGGTAAAAGAGGGCGCGTTCCCGGAAATTTTCCTGCGCACGGTTCTGCATCTCCACGATGATGTGCTCGCCGTTTTTGGTCGTGCAATAAATGTCATATATCACGCCCCGATCGCTCTGTATCTCGCCCAGGAGTTCCTTGTCGAGAAACGTGATGTCCTCTATTTCCTGTTCTCCGGTCAACAGGTTGTTGAGGAAATCAATCAAGAGATCCTTGTTGGCGGTTTGTCCGAAAATGGTCTTGAAACCCCAGTCGGAAAACGGATTGATATACTTTGCCATAGACGCACAGATTGGATACTATGACAAATATAAGATAAAATTTTGAAGTAGAAAAGAGGGAGGGTTCACAAAATCGGAAGTTGACACCTCCCGGAATCTTTGCTTATTTTTTCGGGCAAATATTTTGCTATTCTGAAAAAACTCCTTACTTTTGCATCCGCAATCAAATCAGAGTGCACGGGTTCTTAGCTCAGTTGGTTCAGAGCATCTGGTTTACACCCAGAGGGTCGGGGGTTCGACTCCCTCAGGACCCACAAAAGAGGCTTCAAAAGAGCCTCTTTTTTATTTTACTCCGATTATACTCCGGCGTCCCCCGTCATATCCGGGACGCATTCAACACAAATAAATTCTCCGTCCGGGAAAACCATCGGGATGCTTTTCCGTTATAACCTAAAAAACGGCATCATGAAAAAGGAGAAAAACAACATCTGGGTAACCATCGGGGTGATTCTCATCTGCGTATTGTTGCTCTATTGGCTTATCGCCCGAACGCTTATTGTCGAGAACGAAACATTGGAAACGACAGCCGTTCCGGCTTTCATTCAAAGTTCTCCCGGCGAATCAGGTTTCGCCGGATGATTTCGTCCACGGCATACTTCCCGCCACCGCTCCACAAAAGCGCAACGTATATCCCCGTGTACATCAAAGGCAACTCCTTGACGGCAAAAGGGTCTGTCGCATGAATGAAAAAGAAGGCCATCAACATACCGAAAATCAAAGGAATTGTCGCCAGCCGGGTCATCAGCCCGAAAATCAGCAACAGCGAGCAACCGACTTCCGCACAAAGGATAAGGATTAAGGAAAGCATACTGCCTACCCCCAAAGGGTCGGGGAAACGCTCCGCCAAAACGGCAAAGGAAGACAACTTTGCCCAGCCGTGCGTCAACATCATACTGCCTGCAAACAACCGAAGGAACAAAACCGCTCCGTTAAAATGCTTCCAGTCGGAAGCTACCAGTTTCAATAAAAATCCTTTCATCGTTCATTTGTTTCCCATACATACGAAAGAATTTCGGAGAAGTTTTGACAGCGAACGGATTTTCAATCGCATCCGCAATCCCCTATCCGCAGGATGTCGTAACTTAACGTGATGCCGACTTGCAAAGGGAAGAGTTTTCCTTTGGAAACGGACTGGTTTTTCAACGCCTCCTTTACTCCTCCACGAATCCGGCACATCACTTGCAGACGCTTGACAATCTGATATTCGTATCCTACGGTGACGCCTGCCGACCAGCTTTCCAAATTGCCCGAAACATCCACACGTTCCGGAACATCTGCCCGACCGACCCAACAATTGCCATTTATGACATAACTGCCGGTTGCCCCGAACAACACGCTCGCCCGGTTGCAGTTCAGCATATATTTCAGGTACACGGGCACTTCAAGCTGTCTGACGTGCAAGCTGACTTTTTCCAAATCGGCAAAGCCGTACTTCAATTCACTGTAATTGATTTCACCGCCTAAGAACCATTTGCGAGTAAAAGGAAACGTCATTTTCAATCCGGCAACAGGACGCACGGAGAACGCCGCATTTCGGAAAACGGTCAGAACCCCGGTTTCCCCTCCCACCTGCAAGGCAAACGCCGCATCGTAATCCTTGCGCCGTACCAACTGTCCGAAACTCTCCGACATCATCCCCAAAAACAATATGCAAAAAATAATCCGCTTCATCTGACCTGATTTAAAAACGTTCTCAACGCCATTCCCTGCTCCCCCAATCATTCCCGAAAGCATACGCAAAATTAATTTATTTTCCAACAAACCCGACTGCCCCTAAAAAAGTTTCAGCTTCTCCCGGACAGACAAACCGCCGGAAGAAGCCGAAATAAAACAAGCAAGGGTGATTTTATCTTGCTTTATACGCAATGTCTTTAATCACGCCGAATCCGCTGTACGTATCACCAAACTGGGTCAATTCTGCGGCAAACTCGGGTACGTCATAGAATCTCAAGACCCCTTCGTTACCGGCTTCCGCTCCGGTTTTGGCAGAGCCGACCGCCAGACGGTATTGGCAATCAAGAGCAAGCTGAGGATAGCTACGCCCATTAGAAGGTAACTGATTGAACTTCAGCATAGATATGGTTTCGCCAGGCAAAGAAAGTACGCTGGTTGCTTTCCGGGTTGCCATGTCGTACAGATAAACCTCGGAACCATTGTTGTAGAACAAGAACGGCAGGTTAGGACAGAATGCGAAGCAAGTCGCACTTTCCAAACCAGGAGCAGTACCTGCCTCTATTTCTATGTAAGAAAATTGTGTAGGCGTTGCCATATATTGTCCTGTTGTTATACCATATATGCTATATTGTCCGAGGGCATCTTTCATCAAAGCAAACGTCACTCCCCGTCCTTGCCTTGTTCCTTCCATATAAACCATGTCTTTTCCGGTTTTCCAATCGAAATATTTCTCATCAGCAGCCGGATCTGCCGGATCAAACAAATACTTCAATTTAATGTCCTGATTATAAGCATATGACAAAAAGTATTTGAATGCTTTATTTGTTTTGTCATACAACACTCCGTTATAACCATAAGTAGTACATAGTGTTCCCACAAAAGGAGCCATTTTATAAGTGGGCTCTGTCAAGGGTACATCCACATTGATTTTCACATCATATAAAGCATTTTCATTCGCTCTTTGGTAGACATCCCCTTCTTTTGTAACGATAACGTCAGTATAACACATATCTTCTTTGACAATAACATCCTCCGTCTTACGGACAAACATCGTACTGGTCGCATCACTATAGTCAGTACTACTGAAAGCGCCATTATTAGAATAAATGAGAAAAGAAGCATCCTCCGCATACAAATTCAAAAAGGGAGCGGCAGCATAACCAATTTTGCTCTCATAAACCATTTGATAAGCGCCATGGGATTCCGGCAGAAAACTCAACAAATCTCTGGAAAGTACAATTCGGTCGCCAATCTCACCAATCATATCAACCCTCACCCTCCGGTCTACCCCTTCTTCACACAACACCAACCACCCCAAAGAAGTAGATGTCACCACTGACATCTTAAATTCAGCAGAAGTCACGATATTGGTTCGCAAGTCCTTCACTCTGAACCAACCGGTGTAACTACCGGGATCGATTTCTGCCAAAATATTCAAATCCTTCACCTTGGACGAATCCAATAAACTGGGAGTCAAAAAATTGCTACCAGTAGATCGATTATAGTAGTAAGAAAACTCATAATTGGGATTGTCGGCAGCAATTTCTCCCTCATATTTGGAAGTCACCACCGGAGAGAGCACCAGATTCTCCGCTTTATGCAGTGCCGCTATCGCCTCTTCCGGTATGCCGGAAATGGTCAATTCATCAATCTCATGGTAATCATAGTTTCCTTCATCATCATAGCAGGAAACCAAACCACATGCGAGACATAAAATTAAAATAATATTATATTTCATCATAACACCTTGTAAATTATTCGTATGCACTATAATCAACTAAAAATTTCGGTCCCAATTGCATCAGAGAGCCATCAAGCTCCCGTACCGGGTCTCCCGCATCGGCTCTTTTTTGCAATTCCGCCTGAGTTAGTATACATATGGTCGGACCTACATAAACGAAATTCTTGCTTGTAAACTCCCGATACGTCCAACCCATAACAGACAACATGAAATTTAATTTTGCATGAGAATAGGCTCCCCAATTATTAAGATTCGATGTTCCTCCCCAGTTCCATGGTTCTTCAAAAACCATAGAATAGCGAATTGTTATGGTTTGAACATTGATAGTATCATTTCCGACAAGGCGCTTGTCAATGTAAGGCTTAAAATACTCATTCTCCTCCAATCCTATGGTAATGTAGCGTACCACACCGTCCTGCAATTCATCCTTTTTAAAGATAGTAACCGGCACAGAAGCGCTCGCCGCTCCTCCCGGTATGACAAATTCCTCCGGCAGCGTAAAATCCTCGCCCTCTTTCACGGTTCCACCGATAACCTTGACTTTAAAAGGGCGGTCCTGCTCGGAAATATTTCCAAATACTCGAACCGGGACTCCTACCACTGCCGACGAACCTGCAACATTCGTCAAAGAATTATCAGCCGTCGTATCTTTGTAATGATAAGTTATCGATGACCCCATAGTCATACCACTGTAATAGGCAAAATAAATCCCCGAAGTGCCGTCCGGCTCGCCCTCGTAATAAAGGGCCTCGTTTTCCCTGCAACCGAACAGCAGCAGAGAACAACTTGCTATAAGAGATAATAGTCTTTTCATAACCTTTTAATTTCTATATTTCATTTCACTGTCCGGCAAACTCGGAACATATCTGGCATTGTTCATCGTGATGTTAGAATTGGAAGAACAAGACTGGATGCTTGCCATATTGGTCCGTTTGTAGTAGAACCACAACTGTCCTTCACACAGGAATTCCTTGGCATACTCTTTCGCCAATTCGCTGCTCAATCCCGTGGTCACCTCCACTGGATTACCCCTTCTCAACCGATGAGCGTTCAAATAACCATACTGGTCCTGTTCTTCGGTTGCACATTCCGCTGCAATGAGATACATCTCGCTGACGTGAATCAAAGGCATCAATTTGCCATAAACCAAATCGGTGTTAGCAAGTTCCTGGAAACGGACATTCATTAATGTTTCCGACTCTCCAGGAGTATAGGAGGTTCCCCACCAATAATAACGATAATCGCTCAATTTATCATTATCACCGAAAAGATTATCCACCCGATTGGCAGCCGGTATCAATTTATAAGTGCTGTTAGCATTGGAAGAATTGAAATAGTTGTCGTATATGTCTTTCCTATTTTCGTTCAACAATGAAAACAGTGCTTCCGATGAAAATGCCCGATCGGGATTGGAGTAGTCGGTAGCCGCAGTACGTGTCACTGACGGATACAAAGTCTCTGCTTCCGGATTTTCGATAATCATCTTCGCATACTTCAGTGCCTCCGGCTTGTTGTCCGCCCAAAGATAAACCCGCGCTTTCAATGCCACCACAGCATAGTAGTTCAACCGCAATCCCCGGAAACGATAAGTATTCCCGTCGTTGTCACGGTCGTTCTCATTGACGGACATCAGCAAGCCTTCGCTTACCACCGGGTCCCATTCTTTCAGCATATTCTCCGCCTCGGTCAAATCCTCCAGCACTTTCTCGATAACCCCGGAAGCGGACAGCAATTCGGTAGCGGCAACGGAATTCGTCGTTTTGTAAGGAATCGCCATTGCCTCGAGATTGGTCGGCACCGGACCGAACATTCTCAGCAGGTCGAAATGCAAAAACGCCCTCAACGCCAAAGCCTCCGCCTTGACCAGATTGTACTGCTTGTCGTTCAGCACTTCGCCATGACGTTCTTCCGCATTGGCCAAGATGTTGTTGCATCCCAGAATCTGCTTGTACGCCTCGTTCCAGTAATTCTCCAACAGATTCTTTATGTTATCCTGCGTATAAGCGTGTTGCGACAGATTGTAAAACATCGTCTGACTTTGCGACACATTATACCGTTGAGCCATTACTTCCACGCCGTGAAAGCTCAGGAAGCCACCATAAAGATTGGCACTGAGCAATTCGGTGTACACACCGTTCAGCGCCCCCCAGAAGCCGCTGACTTCGGAGAACACCCGTTCTTCCGCAATGCGGTCGGACGGTTGTATATCCAGCCAGTTGTTGCAACCAGTGCACAACAGCAACCCCATCAACAACTTGCTTGTTTGTTTGAATATATATTTCATAGTAATTCGGTTTATGATTAAAATGATGCTGAAATAGATAGCGCGAATGACCGGGCAAACGGATATTCAGTACCCCGTTCCGTCTTAATGGAAGAAACTTTGAACACCTCGTTCATATAGGCATTCAGTCGCAACGCCTTCAAGCCCCACTTCGCAACAAGCGCCGAGTCGAATTCATAGCCTACCCGGAAAGATTCCAGAGACAGTGTATTGTCGTTTTCCACGAAGCGCGATGACATCTGAGTGGAACCGGTCAAGTTGATAGCCTTGTATTTGGCACGGTCTCCCGGCTCTTTCCAACGGTCATAATAAGCTCGTTTGTCCTGATTGTTATTCAGTCCGTAAGAAGTGATGTTTTCCACTTTGTTGAACAAAGCACTGTTGAACATCTGTCCTCCACAACGATACCGGAAATCAAAATTGACACTGAATCCCTTGTAAGTAAAAGACGTTCCGAAAGTTCCCTCAATCTTGGGACGGTCAACGCCAACTTTCACTTCATCAGCATAACTGAAATCGTAGGTATAGGAACCGTCTTTCTTGATGAAAATTTCCTGTCCCGTAGCGGGGTCGATACCAGCGGACCGCACTGCCCACAAATCATCGGGGCTGGCTCCGTCGTAATACCGTTTCAGGTTGGTATTCCGTCCCTCTTCATTGAATTTGTCCAACGAATTGCCGATGTTGTCGTATTTGGATTTCTGTGTCCGGAAACTATACCTCAACGACCAGATGACTCTTTCGCTCGGGCGGTAAATAGGAGATACGGTAACGCTACCGTTGAAACCGTTCGACCGCTGTTCACCGATATTGGTCAATACGGAAGTCACACCGATAGAAGCCGGCACACTGATAGACGCCAATACCGGGTCGGTATTTTTGTCATAATAATCCAATGTAAACGACAATCTGTTCTGCAACAGCGTCACGTCCATACCGATATTCTTATCCATCGTAATCTGCCATTTCAAATCGGGATTTCCCAAGGCATAAAGATTGACCGCCTGGTCAAAATAGTTCCGTTGACGGTTGTTGAAGTTGTAAGTCGTGAAACTCTGGTAGGAAGCAAAGCTTTGGTTCCCCGGGTTACCAATGGAAGCCCGGATTTTGAGCATTTGGAACAGGTCGGTATGATTGGCGATAAACGACTCATTGTGCAGGTTCCAGGCAAGACCGAACGACCAGGTATTGGAATGCCGGCGGTTGCTTCCGAATACGGACGAACCGTTCAGACGCCAGGTTGCATCCATCAAATATCTGTTGTTATAGGCATAACCGCCGTTCAGATAGGCACTCATCGACCGGGATTGGCTGTCACTGTAAGAAGCCTTTCCATTTTCCGGATACCTGTTGGCAAATGCCGGCGTATCGTAGTTGCCCTTGGGGAAACCGATGACCGAATATCCGTTGTTCACGGATTCCGAATTGGAAAAGGTTGCACCACCTACTAAATTGATCCGGTGTTTCTCCGCGAATACGGCACCGTAAATGGCTGAAAATTCCCCGTCGTAATTGAATCGCTTGGTATTTCCGTAATTCAACGACCCTTTCTTCAATTCTTCCGTATCTTCATACCGGTTATCTTCCGGTGAAATGAATGAATCCGAGTCGTCCGTGTTTCTT
>CAMWQQ010000035.1 GCA_947176455.1 uncultured Odoribacter sp.
TAAAAAGACATAAAAAAGCCCCGAAAAGACAAAGTTTCGTTACTAAATCGTTACTAAAAACGAGGTGATGATTTTAGTAACGATTTTCAAAATAAATTCCTGATATACATCTTATTGGCTAAAAAATACCTGCTCAAAACCCCATTATCAAGAGGCTATATATTAAACTGTGTCAAGCTTAGTTTATCCACCGATTCCTTTTAATTTATCAAACGCCTCAACTGTTTTCGGGTCGGAAGGACGGCTCATATTATTATTGACAATCTTGCCTTCCGGGTCGATAAGGATAAAATGGGGAATAGCCGAAACCATATAAGCCGACATAAAGGTATCGTCTTCGTCGGCAATCAAATGAATACCTTTCAGTTTTTCTTCCCTTACGACTTTTTCCCAAACGGCTTTGTCCTGATCGCAAGAGATGCTGACAAAGCAGATGTTCTTGTTCGCGTATTTTTTTTCTAATTTTTCCAAGAAGGGTTGTTCTCGACGGCAGGGTCCGCACCAAGTCGCCCAACAATCAATATAGACGTATTTCCCACGAAAGTCGGAAAGGTGCACAGTCTTGCCATTGATGTCTTTGTAAGCAAAGATGGGAGAAAGTTGTCCCGCCGTAATGCGTTTCCATTTATTGCATAATTCCTCGAAAGCAGCCTTCTTTTTCGAATCAGTTACTTTTGTCCGGTATATCGGTTCCAGTTCTTCCAGTTTATCGACACCATTGCGCTCGATATACTCGGAAATGATAGCATCCACTATAAATTCTGTTACTTTCGGATTTTTGAAACGGGTAATTACGTAATTCAATTCTTCCTGGATATAGCGGAAATTTTCAAATTTCGGCATATTGTGGATAGTGATGTACGATACCATTCTTTTCATATAGTCCTGATACACGCTCATATTCAGAATGTCTTCGTCTTCCGTAAATATGTCTGCCAACGCATTGAAATAAATGTCGTTCAGTTCATAACGATAATTTTCAATGGCATACAGATGTTCGGAACGATATTCTAAAAGTGCGTTATACAAGGTGTATTTTATCCTCTTTTTCTCCAATCGGTTGAAGCTACCGTTGAAGTCTTTCGCATCCAAGGTTTGGTATGATTTCTTTAATTGCCGTTCCAAGGATGTGGCGAAATCCGCTTCATTGAGTTTGTAATCGGGAGAAAAAGCGGCTTGCTTTTCGTTGAGATAACTGTTTTCCCGAGCGTATTTTCCGGAAAAAACAGGGATGACAGTGTTGCCGTTTATCTGTACTGTAATGTCAGTGTTTTTCCCCGGCTCCATATAGATTAATACATGCTTGTCTCCGAAGAATACGGCACCGAGAGCCGGTTCGAATTTCTCGGGCAAGGTAAATACGGTTATATTTGCTGCGTCCAACGGTTGTCTGTAAAGGGAATCTTTCAGCAACAATGCGGCTTCGGAATAGTTCTCATCACTTTCAATGCGAAGTTGCACTTGTGTCCCGGTATTTTTGCAAGAAGTCGCCATAATAACCATGGCGACCACTATAAAAATCAATTTCTTCATAGGAATGGAACTTGTTTTTAGAGATTCAGTTTTTCTTTGTTCAGTTTCTCAACTTCAATGGCTCTTCGCTTGCACGCTTCGGCTTTCGCCTGATCTCCCAGTTTGGCATAGCCTTTGGCGAGAACACCGTAGCAATTGTTTATAATCCAATCGTTCCCCGTCTCATTGGCTATTTGTTTGCCTTGGAGATAATCCACACACCGTTGAATCAATTGTTTGTCCGAAAGGTTGTCAATGACATATTCCGTCCATGCCTTTTCCCAGTCGAGCATATCCAGCAAATGGTTTTCACCCAGATAAATCAAGCGGTATGCCAACTCTTTCGCATCGCCTTCGAGGTAGGATTGCTCCAATCGAGCGTAGGCGAGATATTCGGGAAATTTTTTGATAGGTCTTTCCAACATCTTTTCCAGTTCTTTCAGTTCCTTTATCCATTCATCCTTTTGAACTGCATTTCTGTCTTTCAGACTCCCTTTCACAATATCGCTGATGGGATAAAAAGAGAGGATTGCCAATGTCCATTCCAGGTCATAACGGTTAAAACCCCGGTTGGCAAACTCGTCCAGATGATGCAGGAGAAACTGGTATTCTTCCGTCTTGGGGTTCCGGATATAATCTTTGCCCAAGTCCCAGATTTTCCGGTTCAGCAGACTGTCTACTGGAAATGATTTCACGTAATGGTATTTTACTTCCTCATATTTTTTGTCTTCCCCCGATACAGAGAGTTTTTCGAGATAATCCATAATAAAATCATAATCCCGTTTACCTGCTTCGTATTCTTGCGCCAATTTCTGCCATGTTTTTCCTTCCAGCCCGTCTTGGATGGATTGGAGAATTTCCTCGGCAGGATAAGCCCCTACAATGCGCGACATCACCGTTCCGTCCGTTTGGATAAGCAACAGGGTGGGAAATGCGGAAATCTGGTCACGATACTGACGGGCGAAATTCAATCCGTTCTCTTTTTCTACGTCGTATTTTACACTGACGAATTGTTCATTCACGAGTTGACCGACATCTTCGCGGGTAAATACGTCCTTTGCCAATTGCTTGCAAGGACCGCACCAACTGGTGTAGCAGTCTACAAAAATCGGCTTGTGTTGTTTTTTCGCTTTTTTGAGCACTTTTTCCCAAGGTTCATTGTCCATAAAACGGATTCCTTTTTCCGTGTCCTGTGCCCACAACAACTGAATAAACAGCAGGCATATGCTGAATAAAAAGATTTTTTTGTTCATATCGTTTTTACTTTAATTTGTTATTCGCTGATTCTATAATGTCGTTGCATATACTTTGCATCCATCCGGGGGAGGCATTTTTCAATTGCCGGGCAAGTTCAACACAATGCCGCAACCGTTCCGCGTCGTTTAGCCGTTGCACCAGGTATTGGAGCATACTCGATTGGAAAACGTCACGAGTCACCAGTCCGCATTCCGTCAATACGCAAAATCGGTCGTACAATCTGTCCGCATCGCCTGAGAGCTTGCACTCGACCAAGGAGAGTTCGGCAAGCGATTCAGGAAATCCTTTGACGTTTTTTTGCAGCAACGTCCGCAGATAATCCGCTCGTTTCAGCAAGAGAGTAGTTGAATCTTTGCCGTGCGTCTCGTTGGAAAGCAAATAGATGGAATTGACGGCAAAACCGATTTCTCTGCTCAATTCGGATTCCAAAGCATAACGGTCGATCAAGCCCTTGTTCTCCATCTCGTCCAAGTGTTCGATGATAAAACGAAACTCCCGGTCATACGGGTATTTCATAATGAATTTGTTGACCATCGCCCAGATTTCCCTGTTAAGCAGGGAGTCTACGGGAAATTGGGAAGCGTATGCCCGTGCCACTTTTTCGTATTGTTTTCGCTCGGACGAGGCTTTGAGCAGATACAGGTATTTGAGAATAAACTCTTTTTCCCGGTTTCCTTTTTCAAATTCTTTTTCCAGAACATAAATCGTGTTGCCTTGCAACCCTTCTTCAATGGCGGCAATCAACTCATCGACGGGGTGCATACCCGTTACCTTGTGGAGCAGTTCGCCTTTAGCGTTCAGAATAAGCATCGTCGGGTAGACTTTGACTTCTCCGGGATACATTTTCTCTATCGCCAAGCCTTCGCCTTTCTCTACGTCATACTTGACATTGACAAAACGGGCATTGAGGTATTCTCCCATTTTTTCCTGGGGAAATATCTGTTTTGCCAATTGTTTACAGGGACCGCACCACGAAGTGTAGCAATCCACGAAAATCATTTTATTCTCCCGTTTTGCCCGTTTCAATACCTCTTTCCATGGACTGTTGTCCATAAATTGGGTACCGGTCTGAGCAAAACCGATGAAAGAAATGAAAATAAATAACGGAATAAAAATAACTTTTTTCATATTTTATCCCTTAGAGTTGAACATCACGTACCAGACGGACACTGAGCGCCTTTTTCGTCAACATGGGAAACCTCCGCACATCCGTTCGGTTGTAAATCACCATACGCGTCCAGGCATACCCCTGGGTACGGGTATCCAGCGTTGCTGTCCAATAGATTCCGTCGATGCCCCGATTTCGGACTCCTCGCCCTCCTTCTATAAGGTGGTATCCGGAATGTTGCAGATTCAATTCGCTGCCCGTACTGTCCTGCATCAGTAATTCTCCGACAAAATCACCCCGCCACTCTTCTTTGTCCGCTTCATCCGCTCTCATTCCGAGATGGCGTTCAAGGTCTTTCCAATCCTCATCTGTCGGCAATCGCCAACCTTCAGTTTCCAAGGTTTTAGCCGTTTCGAAATCATACAGGTAGCCGTATTGCAAGGTTTCTTCTTCCGTATTTCGTTCATAATAACTATTGTCGGGATCTGGAAGATAGGTTCCCGGTGCGGTTTCCGTCCGGATATTCTCACAAATCCACTCGAGTTTGCCATAGCGAACCCAATGGTAAGTGATGGGGTCGCTGCCCCTGTCATCCACCCAAATGCCCCGCGCTTCCGGACGTACTACGGGTGCTTTGGTTTCATTATTATCTGAACAAGCCGTGCCGAACAGGCAAATCAAGGATAATATTCCGATTATGTATCTCATAATTTCATCGTTTTTAAATTAATAAACTCGCACTCCATGACGTTCAAATATCTTGACCAGTGCGTTTTTCTTTTGGTGGACAAGCGGGTATTGCTCCTTATCGTATTTCTCATCGAATTCCTCCTGGGTAAGCGAATAGATTTCCGTAACATAGGCTAACAAGTCATACTTTTTTTCCCAAAAACTTATCCCCCATGAACTTTGATAGGTAGTCAGGTATCCCAATTCCAAAATGCTTTCTTCATAGTCTCCTTTGCCTTCCTCATCCTTTTGCTCAGGACGTTTTGCATAATATTTGGAGAGCACATTATAAAAATCATCGTATTCGCTATCCTCGATTTGAGTGTGTGTTTTTTCAACAAGTGTTTTCAGGATTTTTCGTTTATAACTGTAACGTTCTGTTTCATCCTTGGAATAGAAGTCGTTATAAGCGATTAACGTGGCGTTATAGCCGGCATAAGCTTCAGCAGGGACTTCTACCCAGACATACTCATAAGTATCCCTGTCAAAATCCTCTACACTACTGAAAAATTCATCCACCATAAAAAACGTATAGGAATAAAATGCGGGAGAAAGCCACGATAAGATTTCCTCCTTCAAAAACTTGGTCGCTAATTCCTTATCCGCCATATTTTGCAATAAAGAGTAGCGGATGGGGGTCTCATCGATTGTTCCCGAAATCTGATATTTCATATCGAGCACCACGCATTCCGGAGCTGCACCTTGAGGGGTTGTCAGATTACGGTAATACAACGAATCATTAAAAATCAGGAAACTGCTTGTTTCTTCATAAAAATTTCTCCGGAGCCGCATTTCTTCCGGCGAAGAAAAGTCCGGCATGTCGAACATATTTCGGTCATTGTTCGAAGGAGTCACATCCTCGTTGTCCGAGCAAGCCCAGCAAGCTCCCCATAAAAGAAAAAGTAAAATATACGGTTTCATAATCTATGCTTTTTTCTACTTATTTATATTCGCGTTCAGCTCTCGGATTATCCGGCATTCCATAGTTCGACTCCAGTTCCACGGCGGGAATCGGCAACGTCCAGGCATCGTCATGTGGCGGTAAGGAATAACGACGTAAGATTGTGGGAACGTACTCCCAATCCGCATCCGACCAAGCATATAAAACAAATGTATTGAACAAGGTTTTCTCTTCCCGACAAACCTCATTGACCATATAGCGACGCAAATCGAACCAACGGTGTCCTTCCAGACAAAGTTCCCGTCGTCTTTCCTGGCGAACTGCTTTGATGAGATCTTCTCCCGTCAGGTGTTCATCGACGTATCCGGTAATCCGGTTCCGTCGAAGCGTATTATATGCATTCTGGGATTCTGCAACATATTCCCCACCCAAACAAGCGCCCGCTTCCGCCAGATTCAGGTAAGCCTCTGCCGTCCGTAATGCAAAATTATCCGAGACATCGCGCACATCGTAAGCGAAAGAGAGTTTTACGTATTTGTAAATCCCGTTATCATTAGCACGAATAAAATGCCGTTTGCGCAAATCGTTCTCCGTATAGCATCCGACTAAATCTTCTGACACGACAAAATTTCCCGCACCGTTCCCAAGGTTTGCAAAAATAAAATTGCCCCCCATTGTAAAAATCAACTCCGGCGAAGACTGGGTAACGAAAGCATCACCTACAAAACCGTTCAGATTGGTCAAATCGTTTTGCTCTGCCAGACAAGCACGTGCCCATTTAACGGTTTCCGCATAATTCTGCATATACAGATATACACGGCTTAACATCAAGCATACTGCCGTATGTCCGGCACGCGTCACCGACTTGCGGGGAATGTCTCTCAGGTAGGATTCCGCTTGTAGCAAATCTTTAAGGGTTTGTTCATAAACCTCTTCCACGGTAGCACGGGTGTATATCTTGTCTTCTTTATATTCCGTCAATTTGATTGGAACCGCCAAGTCGGTCTTTGCCGTAGCCGTGACATAGGGTTTACCATACAGATTGGCAAGAATGAAATAGTAAGACCCACGCAGAAAATGAGCTTCTCCCTTGATACGATTGACGTTTTGCCTGTCCATTTCCGTTTCAACAGGCTGTTCGTCTATTTGCGATAAAATCAGGTTGCAGATATTGATGTGGAAATAAAGATTATTCCAATCTTGATTTTCAACCCATTGAACCGTGGCCTCATGGTCGCGTTCCACCTTTTTTTGCCAAGTATAATAACCAAAAAGGATTCGGGGCACATCTGCATTGCCATAACTATACGCCCCCGTTGTCTTGACTTCGGTTTCGTCTGCCATAAAATGTATATACGGATAATAGACTAAATTCTTCGTATATCCGTAATTGTAAGAAGCACTGTTGCATTTCATATAGCCGGAACCGATAATCATTTCGTCCAAATCGGTATATGATTGCACATACGCCTGGTCATGGGAATATTCTGTCAGGAAATCACTACAGGCAAAACAAATGCAGCAAATTATCCCGAATATCAGATAAAATTTATTTCTCTTCATACGTTTGTCGATTTAAAATGAAACATAGAGTCCAAAAGAGAATGTGGGACGCTCAGATAATTGAATGCTTGTAAATCCGCCTTGCGTCGGGGTCTGGCCTTTCAGTTTGGAAGAACAAACGATAAACGGATTGTTTGTGGAAACCGACAATTCCAAACGTTGCAATTTCCATTTCGAAATCAATTCTTCCGGAAAAGAATAGGTCAGACTCATCGTACTACATTTCAAATAATTAGCACTGACAACCCGAAGATTACTATAATTATACATGTCCCAGGCAGAACCTCCCAGTTCAGGAATCAAACCTCTATAATAAGAGGAACTTGACCAATGGGTATCGTATGATCTATTGCCTCCGTTTATGATTACCGGAATATCCGTGTATCTTTCATCACCCGGACGTTGCCAGCGATTCAGGAAATCCCGGTTCACATTTCTTTCCGGATTGAATTTCTGATTATCAAATAATTTGAACAAGCGGGTTTTGGCACCCAAACTATAAGCCAAGGTCATATTCAAGCGGAAATTTTTATATGTGAAGGTATTGTTGATACCGCCGGACAATTTGGGTTCACGAGAACCGGATGCCTCCAAGATTGTTGTATAGACATCATGCTGACTTTTACCGAAAAGACGCTCCGGATTTTCCTTATAGTCATAGAACAATGGACCACCGTCCACCGGACTTAATCCTTTGAAGCGATAGGAAAAGAAAGTATTGACGGGGTGTCCTTTCGCAATAATTGTACCGTCTAAGAAATTATCCACCTTGTATTGATCCGTAGAGGGTTTCGTCTCAATTCGGTTGAAAGTCTTGGAAATCGACGTGGAGAGCGACCAACGGAACTCCTTGCTTCGAACCGGCGATACGGTCAAAGATACATTGAATCCACGATTTAAGATTTCTCCGCTGTTCACCGTATGTATATTGGTTCCGTTAACGCCCGAAATCTCCTTGTCCATAAAAGCGTCTTTGGTCTTTTTGTAATAAAAATCGGAACTGACCATCAAGCGACGTTCCAACATGGAGAGTTCGATACCGGCATTCAAAGAACTGGTGCGTTCCCATTTCAATTCCGGATTCGGATACACGGATACTTCCGATACCAATTCATGGAAATAGTCGTCCAACGGCAATTTTTTAATGATTAATTCCGGTGATTGACCATCCAACATATTTCCCTGATAACCGTAAGAGAATTTCAATTGCAAAAAATCAAAAAATCCGATAGCGTTAAATTGTTCCAACGGATTGTAGGATAATGAAGCAGACCATACCGGCAACAATTTTTCATTTCCCTGTGAGCCGAAACGATTGGAACCGTCATAACGGGCGTTGGCATTCAAAGTAATCCAATTCTGATAGGAATAGGATACACTGGCATAAGCTGCTATCAAATTGGTCTGGTTATCCGTCAGTGTCGGACGATTTGCCAACAGCCAGGCATCGAATTTGGGATAAGTGCCTTGTTCGAATGTGGCGAACTGCAAACCCCGGTCGGGATAATAGCCTCGATTGGTGATATCCGTACCGACATATTGGGTTGAACTGACCTCCCAACCTAAAGAGGCATTAAGGTTATGCTGTTCATTTTCTCCGAAATATTTATTGACATCGAGTTGCAAACGCGCCGTATAATTTTCGTTTCGGGAAGTCTGTTGCTTTAATTCTCCGCCGGCAGGCAATTCACTTTCTTCTGCATCTATGTCTCCACCGAATTCACCCCGACGCATGGCAGCCACATGATGCGTTTCGGCACCCCAATACGAATCGATTTCCGTATTGGATACAGAATAGCTAAATATACCGCTTACCCTTAACCATTGCAGCGGATTGTATAGTAAATTGGCCAGAAAGGACAAGCCTGAACCATCCTGTGTGCAACCACTATTATTCAGTTCGTTAAGGATATTAAACCGATAATGGGTAGAACCATTCCCCGGTTTCTGATAAAAATGCAAAGTTCCGTCTGCATTTCGGAAAGGAATTGTACGACTGGTATTATAGGCATAATTAATCGGCGCCAACTCATTTTGATAATATTTCTGTGTACTCTTGTTTCCATCAAAGCCCAATGATAAAGAAACTTTTTCAGAGAAACGGATATCCAAGTTCAATTTTGCCGTATAACGGTCATTCCGATTGGATTTGATGACGTCATTGTCATCGGTATAGCCAATAGAGGCATAGTAACGAATCATATCGGAACCACCCGTCAGACTTATCGTATGCTGTGTAGAAAACGCATCGTCACCCAAAGCCGCAAACCAGTCGGTATTCAACGCCTCCATTTCGGAAACCTGCTTTACGAATTCGTCATAGGAAAGTTGTTTGGCATATAATTGGGAATAGAGGTATTCATAACCGACCAGACTGGTATTCGCAGAAAAGACATATTGATTATTCAGCAAATCGCGCGAAAACTGTACTCTCTCTTTTGAGGTCATTACATCGATATGCCGGTCACTGTAACGGGGACGGAATTTGAACGACCCGGTCATATTGTAGGAAACCTGCGGTTTGCCAACATGTCCTCGTTTGGTGGTAATGACAATCACCCCATTGGCTGCTTTTGTACCGTAGAGTGCGGTAGCAGAAGCATCTTTCAACACGTCGATGCGGTCGATGTCCTGTGGATTCAGACCTGAAATGGCATTACCGATGCGGTTGATGTAATCGGGATTGTTCAACTCTTCCGGTGATATATTCACCGGGTCTTGCTGTACAATGCCATCGATGACCCATAACGGCTCTCGATTACCAATCAAAGTGGAAGTACCACGGATACGCAACTTGGGAGCAACGCCGATTTCTCCCGAATTAGTCATAGAAATTAAATCAGGAATCTGCCCTTCCAACATCTGGTCTATGGTTGTCATTCCGGGGCGCATAATATCCTCCGCTTTGACAGAAGTGACGGCACTGGTATTTTTACGGCGGTTCACTACCTGATAACCGGTCACTACCACCTCGTCCATCTCTTTCACATCCGGCACCATCCGCACCGCCAGCGGCAATTCCTCCGCGCTTTTTATCGTGTGTTCCTGACGCTTGTAGCCTACCGAACTGAATACCAGCGTCATCGGGAAATCAACTGGCAACACGCCCCGGAAAACTCCCTGTGCATCCGTTGAAAAGCCTGTGGACGTACCCTTCAGCAAGACCGTTACCCCAGGTAGCGGCTCCCCGTTCTCGTCCTTCACCACGCCATGGATCTCTGTAATGGTTTTTTCCGGATTCTGCGCGCTGATGCCCAAGATGACCACGAAATCACCGTCCAATGAGAAATCCACCCGTTGCCCCGGGAACACCTGTCCCAGTGCCTCTTCCAGTGTAGCTTCCTGCAACTTCAAATCCACCTTGCGCCCGGCATCGAACTGCACGTTACTGTAGAAGAAATCCTTTTTTAATTCCTTTCCCAGCAACCGGAGCGACTCCTTCACCGTCACCCCGTTGGCTTCCAACGTCACACGTTCCGTCTGTGAATAAACCGCCGCCGATACGTGCACAAGAGAAATAACACACAATAACCACGTCAATCGCATACACAACCATACTTTTTGCAGCCCCCTTTTCGGTACGGGCCGCGAATCATAAAAAATTTTCATACTTTTGTAATTGATGTTAGTACTGCTTTGCTTTTTTAATCTTCACTTTAGGCAAAGTCTATCATTAATGTCACGCCGGGGAACTGCTACTTTCCCGGCTTTTTCTTTTCACCGATGATGACCGTCTCTCCTTCCTCGAACCGCACCGGAGCCGTTGCCTCGATGCGCCGGAATAAATTATTCAGTGGTTGCGACCTGTACACCGCTCCCGAGAAACGGATTTCCTTCACCTCCTCCACATCGAAACGATAATGCACGTCATACCACCGTTCCAGTTGTCGCATAAGCTCCTCCAACCGCACCTCATCGAACACGAAACGCCCTTTCGTCCACGCCACCGCCTCATCCATATCCACCTCGCATACCGCAATCTCCGTCCCGCTCACTTGTGCCTGCTCGCCCGGGTGTAACCGCACGACCTCAGCACCTTCCACCGCCACCGCCACCGCTCCTTGTAGCAACGTTGCCGTCGCCACCGCCTCGTCTTCGTATGCCGCCACATTGAATGTAGTTCCCAGTACTTCCACTGTCAACCGTTCCGTCTCCACGCGGAACGGACGCGCCTCATCCCTTGCCACCTCAAAATACGCCTCTCCACGCAACCTCACAACCCGCTCTCCCGCTCCGAAAACCTCAGGAAACTCTAATTCCGATGCCGAATTCAACCACACTGTCGAACCGTCCGCCAGCACCAAACGGTACTCGCTTCCTCGCGGAATAACCAATCGCCTCATCCGAACCTTCTCCCCGCTTCCCGCCTGCATATGCAACACTTGCTCCGCATCCACCCACACCTCCAAACCTTCCGCTTCCCTGAGCATCGTATCCCGCAACTCACGCCCAAGGTTTACACACTCTCCGTTCCCCAATACGAAATAAGCCTCTCCCTCCGCCGGCATTATCAT
>CAMWQQ010000036.1 GCA_947176455.1 uncultured Odoribacter sp.
ACAGTTCACCGTAGGTCGCCAGCAAACCGGCATTCCCGCAAAAAGCGTCCAGAATCTCAATCTGATACTCCGGCTTACCCACCAAAAGCGACTGATGCTGGGAATGAATGTCCACCATAAAATTCCCGAAGTCCTTCAACGCCTTGTTGTTCACGGGCGTGTCATTGATGAAACAGCGGGACTTTCCTTCAGCGGTAATTTCCCGGCGCACCACCACGTGTTCGGCATAATCCAAATCCTGTTCCTCGAACCACTCCTGCAAGTGATAGCCACTGATTTCGTATTCTATCTCGACCACGCATTTTCTGGATTTGTCCCGGATGACCGAAACATCGGCGCGCTGCCCCAGCGTCAACCCGACAGCTCCCAGCAAAATGGACTTACCGGCACCGGTCTCACCGGTAATCACGGAAAAACCTTTCTCCAGCGCAATCTCCGTCTGGTCTATCAACGCATAATTGGATATGTTTATTCTCTCTATCATAACCCGTTCAGTTCTTTTTTTCCTGAATCAATACGCCGTACTTGGAATTATTTGCCGGATTGACTTCCGAAACGACATTGTACACCCGCTTGCGCTCGTCCGTAAAAGCCGGTTTGAAGACATTGACAATCTCGTCCGCCTTGGCGTCAAAAAAAATCTGTATCAAGTAAGAATTGGGCTTCACGCGATACGCCTTACGCACCAGTTCCAAGGACTCGGCAATGGCAAGTCGCCCATCCGCCACGTTGTCCGCCATGACATCCAAACCCAGACGGTGATAACGGTACAGACACTCCCGCACCGTCGTATAACTCCGGTCCTGCAGATTGTTAATCAGCCAATAGCGGTTCCGACGGTTTTCAAACGACTTCCAACCTGCCTCCCGGACATTCTGGCATTGGGCGACAATATGCTCCGCTCGGCTGAAAAATTCATTTCCACCCATCAAGGAAAAACTGTCGTAATCCACGCCGAGGATGATATTGGCATAAAAAGCCAACAAGTTCACCAGATTGGTATTCTGTCCCCCTTCGTTATAAACCAAGGGCTCAAATTCACGATAAGAAAAATCAATGTCGTTGTCCCTGATATTCAACAGGGTCGTAGTATAAGAAGAGTTATACACGGGACGGCTGACCCGGACCTGCAAAGTGCCCTTGAACTGGTCGCTCCCGACTTGCTCGTTCAATACGAACTGCAAACTGCATTCTATCCGTTCATCATAAGCGAACACGTGTTCCGACCAGCGCTTGTTGTTCAAAAATTCATACAGGTCGCGCTGCATATTGCTGAAAAGCTCCCTGTTGGTTCCCTGAATCTGCTGGGAAGTAACCGATATGTTACACCTCAGCTCCTGTGCCCTCAAACCGCTTGCGACAAGCACACCCAACCACAAAACAAAACAATGTTTCCTCCACATTTCTCATAGCTTTATAAAAACAAAGATAGAACAAAAAAGCGAGATACGGAAAAATGCGGAATAGATTTGAAGGCTTTGGAAAACAAGAAACGGTTCCCCGTCTCCCCGGCACGGGAGCGACAGGAAACCGTTTGTCCGGCGGAACGTCTCCGATTTACAACAGGTTCTTCCGCTCGGTAATCTCCGCATCCGTCATCGTATAGCCTTCGAGGCTGCCCTCTTTCGCCTGAATGCAGATGTAGGTCATCGGCTGCGCCGACGTACATTTGAGATTGCGGTCGCAGTGGGTAGCCACACGAACCACCGAACCTTCGGCTACGTCAAACACCGTGTCGTTCACTTGAAATTTACCTTCGCCGGAAAGAATGATGTAGTTTTCCTCATTGGCCTTGTGGCTGTGGAAAAACGGCACGGAAGCTCCGGACGGCAGGACACCGAACGAGATTTCACACGAAGTGGCATCCGTAGCCTCTTTAACAAATTGTTTTCCCTCAAAATTTTTCAGGGAACCAACGGATACATGGGCATATTTTTCACCCTTTTCCATAACTTTCATATCGCTCATACTCTTTTTATTTAAAAATGTTTTCAACTTCATTGCGGAAATCCGCTTTCATTTTGATAGTGCAAATGTAATACACATATATTTAACAAACAACAACTTACAAAAACGAAAGACACTTACTTGCAAGTAAGCATTGTTGAATATGAACCGTTTGACCAATCAAAAAATTCAAAAAATATTTCCCTATCGAAAAGTTATCCCATACGCAACATCATATTCCGTTACGGAAATACAGTAAACGCTAAGAATTATTTTGAAAGATATCCAGCTCCGGATTATATATAGGGCTCTTGATATCAAGGAAATGCAAAATGCTATGAAATATGTGGTATTGACTGGCTTTTATTTCCGGATTAATTGAAATTGATTTGTCGGACGTCCATACAATAAATGGAATCTCGGTTTGTTCTTTAGGAGCAACTGACATGGGTACTCCATGCATATATAAATTGTTTTCGCCGAGAGATTCCCCGTGGTCAGAAACGAATATCATACAACTGCGCCTTTCTGGTATCTTTTGGAGAATCTCTATTGTCGAATGAACAAGCCAATCGGTATAAAGAATAGTATTGTCGTATGCATTAACAAGTTCTTCATATTTTGCTTTTGACATCTCCACAGTATTGCTCACCGGCTTGAACATTTCAAAGGAAGACGGATATTTTTTATTATATGCAGGACCGTGGCTTGTACTTGTATGTATAATTATCAGCATCTTGTCATTATTGCAATCTCGGATAAAATCTTCAAGACCCGCCAAAAGTATTTCGTCATACTTTTTTTCTTGATTAAACATACCACTTAGCTTCTTAGCGGTTAAATAAGTCGGAATATGAACAGGCGGCTCCCCCCAGTTGCTTGTTCTCCAGGACACATTTACTCCACATCTATGAAGGTAGTTCGGGAGTATCTCATATAATTTGTCGGATGGTTTATGTTCAAGAATAGCTTTTACTCCTGCCGTTGTATAAGTTGCCGCCGATTCAGCCATAAGAGCAGTGACACTGTCCCTTTCCAAAAGGGGATTGGTGCACCTCTCGTAACCATAAAGGGAGAAATTCTTACGTCTAGCAGATTCCCCAATTATAAGGACACATACCTCTTTGCTGTCAGATCCGACTGTAGCGTCAGGAAGAATAATTTCCTTCCTATTCTTTTTGGACTCACTGCTGTGCCACCGTATCGTGTTAATCGTATATGACCAAGGCATAAGAAGGCTACCTAGTGTTGTAGCGTTGCGGTCAATCCATGGCCAGTTAGTCATATTTGCAAATGCAACAATCAAACATATTCCAAGAGAAATACCAATATTTGTCAAAAATCGTTTACAGTTGCCATATCCTATCTTTTGAATAAACACATAAATACAAGGGATTACTCCTAACACGACGATATAAAACAACATTTCCCATGAAATAAAGCCAGATACCTCGGAATAACGGGTATTGAACACATTGCCCATCATCTTGCTTGTAATCAGGACTTCGTATGAAGATATGAAATAAAAACTTATAGCGTTTGCTATAAACAAAAAGCCTATCACACACTTTCCAATAATTCGTCCCATAAATAGAACAAGATAATATATCATATAATTCAGAGTCAGCATTAGGGCTATAAGGCTTAGAAATATGAGTATGCCGTTCAGCCCTCCAACTCCTGCAATCACTTCCTTATAGAAAGGGAAATGATATGCTATAAGCGTGTATACGCTTAAAATCAATGAAAAAACATTAAGTGAAATATTTCGCCGGAATAATTTCATCTAAAAAAAAATTTATATTTAATGTTTGACTGTTCTGAGCCACAAATATATAAAATTTCTCCTCACTCATCTCCACAAAGAAGAAACAGTCCCAATAAACGCAAAAAATGCCGTGCTTCTGCGAACGCAAAAACACGGCATCAAGAGAAGCGATAAAAGTTATTCTTCTTTTATCAAATTGAACTTAGTCGAAATTTCTTTCTGCTCGATAACCTGACGAAGATTAAAGCGACGACGTTGCGTCACGTAGCCTGCTTTCTCACAAATCACTTCAATCTGCACATTCCCGGAATTGTTAAACGTCAATCCCTTGATATCGAATGTTTCCGTAGATTCATAAGGCGTAGAACCGATAAAATTCTGATTTGTATTTTTCACTTCCGGCGTAGACGACACGACACGAGTGTACACGTCCGCTCCCCGGGGTGTTGATTCCACGAACCAGCGAATAACCGTCGATTCCAATGCGGTATTGCCCTCTCCGGTCACCTGCTTGTTCTTTTCAAGTTTCGGCGAAGAAGCCTTTTTCAGGAAAAAAGCAATCCTATCCCAGTCCACGTCGCGCAAGGCATTAGCATAAGCGGCATTCAACGTTTGCGCAGCAAGTGAGAAATCATTGGCACTGCCGTTACGATTGGCTCGTCCGGCAACCAATACATTCGGATATACCAAGGTTCGGTTATGGTCTTGAACTTCGACATTAAACTGAACGGTTGCCGACCACCCGATACCGGACAGATAGCTTACATTGAACTCTTTCAAAAGCATCGTCAACATATAATCCGTTGAAACATCGGCATCCAGATTAAATCCCATAGTCCGCATATAACGACGAACACTTTCCGGAACAAACGACATTACTTCCGGATTCACAGTCACCTGCGGTAAATAAGTCGCACTGGCATCGTATTTCTGCAACACTTTCGTATTGGCGCGACCGTCCTTCACGTAGAGACGAATACCGTAATCCAAATCAACATATTTGTTGGCATCCGGTTCGGACACGAGAGCCAGATTGATTACTTTGGGTGCTGGAGGGGTCGGCGTGCTGACTATTTTAGTTACTCCACACGCTGTAAAGGTCAGCATGGCACAAAATACAACAATACATTTCATGTAAGAAAAACGTTTCATGGTTAATTATTTGTTTTAAATTTGACAAGTTTAGCTGTTACTATTGTTTTGTAAATGGTTTCTCTTTTACTGACTTGCTCAATATTCATAGAAATAGTCGGTGCAATGACAGCATCTGCCCCCTCTTGCTTGGCGATGTTGATGATACGATAGAGTGCTAACTCCTTAGACGTAATCTCTGGAGTAATCATCGTTGCCGAAGGATATGCCGTACCTGAAAGATTTCCACTCTTGAAAGTTCCTGTAAATGACTTTATTATCGGAGTTGTTCCTTTAAAAAAGTTCCCTTCACAAGAAAAATCATCATCCGGAATCCTAATCTCAAAACTATTAGAAGAGAGATGATAAATAACTGATGCTTCTGCCGTTATCGTATTCAAAATCTCATAATCTTTTCTTTCCAAATTCAATACATCCAATGACGCTGTATTGATAGAATTCGTAGCCCTAGGAAGCATTTTTCGAGAACAAGATGAGAAACAAATTGCTATAAGACCTAAAATAAAAATAAACTTTTTCATATTCATAATTTGACTATTAATTAGATTAAGTTGTCCGGAAAAGTTGAAGTGCGGATATAAAAAAAGCGTGGACAAAACTTTGCTATCCGTTCTTGAGGTCTTCGACTACCTGACAACTGAATAAAAAGTAAAGCCCACGCCAATAGGCGTGAGCGTCCTGCTTTACCCTCAGTTGTCATTTGAAATTGTCGAAGTTTCAAGAACCAGAATACAAGCTAAACGCTTTTCCCAATATTTTAAAATATACGCACCAAGGTGCTTTTTTATCTCATAGGCAAATTCATTTTTATTTTATGACGCAAAGATACAATTTCTGATTTCATTTTCCAATTTTCAATAAATTTACTACTTTTGCGCCGTCAAAAATCATAGTTCTTCAGAAAAATGACCAGCAGAAGATTAATCAGAATCAAAATTTTGCAACTGCTTTATGCTTTCAGCAAGAAAGAAAATGCGAATCTCGCGGACATCGAGCGTGATTTGATACAAAGCATGGAAAAAAGTACGGATTTGTATTACACCACCCTCCTGTTGCTTACTGAAATCAGGCACAAGGCTTTTCTGAAAATCGACGCGGCACGCAACCGCCGGCTGACTTCCAACATAGACTTGAATCCGAATGTCCGGTTCATATCCAATCCGATATTCGACATCATCGAAAAGAACAAGAAATTCCAAAATTACGTCCACAACAACCTGATTTCCTGGAACGATATGCAGGAAGCCGTCCTGTACTTTTACAACAAATTACCGGAATGGCCTGCCTACCAAAAATACATGGCTTGCGAAACCGCTTCCTTTGAAACGCACAAGCAACTGGTTCTGGATATGTTCGCCGAACTGATTATACAGGACGATATCTTTTTCCAAACGCTGGAGGACAGGAACATATTCTGGAACGATGATTTTGAACTGGTACTCAGCATCGTGTACAAAACCCTGTGGCACATCAAAGAAGATACGAAAGAGGATGACGACATTTTCTATCCGGTCTACAAGCCCGTGGAAGATATGGAATTTGCCCGTACCCTGATGCGCAAGGCGTTCAATGAATACGACAAAAACATCCAGTTGATTGACAAGTTCACGCACAACTGGGAGCTGGACCGCATCTCGGATATGGACAAATTAATTATGACGTGCGCCATTGCCGAACTCAAAAACTTCCCCTCCATTCCCGTCAAAGTCTCCTTGGACGAATACATTGAAATTTCCAAGACTTACAGTTCTCCGAAAAGCGGGGCTTTCATCAACGGCGTACTGGACAAGGCGGTGGCGCATCTGAAAGAAACGAATGAAATCGTCAAAACGGGACGAGGATTGGTGGAATAACCCTCAGCCTTGCTTGTATTTGTGAACGACAAGCGGGGCTTTGTATTGACGCAAATAAGGAATCACGTCGTCTACCCGACTGAATACCTCATATAGATTGTCATAGGCGGAGGAAACAAATCCCTGCGCTTTGATATGTCCGATAAACTCAAACAACCTGTCGTAAAAACCGGCAATATTCAAAAATACAATGGGCTTGCCGTGTTCCCCCAGTTGTTTCAGCGTAATCACTTCGGTTATCTCTTCCAACGTCCCCCAACCACCCGGCAAAGCCACAAAGGCATCCGCATGCTCGCGCAACAATGCCTTACGCTCTTTCATATCGGTAGCCTCAATCAGGCAGTCCAATCCCTGCGCCGTCACACCACGCCGAGCGATACATTCCGGGATGATGCCGGTCACCTTGCCACCACGGTTCATCGTTGCAGAGGCAACCACATCCATTAATCCCGTATTCGTTCCCCCATACACCAATTCATCGCCGGCATTGCCGATATGCTCGCCCAATTGCCGGGCAGCCTCAACATAAACCGGAGCGACATCGGCAGAAGCACAAAATACTGCTATTTTCATATCTCAACCTTTCAATCGTTTCATCACCCGGGCAGTCGCCCGAATAAACTAAAAAAGAGTGCCGAGGCACTCTTCTTTATCAAGTATCAATCGTCGCATAAGTGGCATTCTGCTCGATGAACTGCCTTCTGGGTGGCACATCGTCTCCCATCAGCATGGAGAAAATCCGGTCCGCTTCCGCCGCATTCTCAATGGAAACCTGTCGCAGAATCCGGTTCTCCGGAGACATCGTGGTGTCCCACAACTGCTCCTTGCTCATCTCACCCA
This sequence comes from uncultured Odoribacter sp., assembly GCA_947176455.1. GTDB lineage: Bacteria > Bacteroidota > Bacteroidia > Bacteroidales > Marinifilaceae > Odoribacter. The sequence goes on from CAMWQQ010000036.1 coordinate 7,561, forward strand.
AACCTTTGTAACGCTGAATATGCAATCCGGCATCTCCTCTGCCGTTGCTCATTTCGTTGACCAGTTGCTCCAGCTCCTTATCCGTCCAGCAATACCGCTGTTCCTTGTTTCCTTTCTTCACGGAATACAACGGCGGAGTCGCTATGTACAAATAACCGTTCTCAATGACCGGACGCATAAACCGGAAGAACAACGTCATAATCAAGGTAGCGATATGAGCACCGTCGACGTCGGCATCCGCCATAATGATAATCTTGTGATAACGCAATTTCTCCAGATTCACGGCTTTGCTGTCTTCCTGCGTACCGATAGTGATTCCCAACGCCTGGAAAATAATCTTGATTTCCTCGCTTTCAAACACCCGGTGAAGCATCGCTTTCTCCACATTCAGAATCTTACCGCGCAAAGGCAGAATGGCTTGGAAACGACGGTCGCGTCCCTGTTTCGCCGTACCTCCTGCGGAGTCTCCCTCCACCAAGAAAATCTCGCAATTGGCAGGGTCATTGTCGGAACAGTCCGCCAGTTTGCCCGGCAGTCCGGAACCGCTCAACACCGTCTTGCGCTGAACCAATTCCCTTGCCTTGCGTGCCGCATGCCGCGCCGTTGCCGCCAATATCACCTTGTCCACAATGGCTTTCGCCTCCTTCGGGTTCTCTTCCAGATAGTTCTCCAACAGGGAAGAAACCGCCTGCGCCACTGCCGTTCCCACTTCGGTATTTCCCAACTTGGTCTTGGTCTGTCCCTCAAACTGGGGTTCCGCCACCTTGACGGAAATCACCGCGGTCAATCCTTCCCGGAAATCATCGCTGTTGATGTCAAATTTCAGTTTGGTGAGCATACCGTGCGCATCCGCATAATTCTTCAGCGTCGTGGTCAAAGCCCGCTTAAAACCAGAAAGGTGCGTACCGCCCTCGATGGTATGGATATTGTTCACGTAAGAGAAAACATTCTCGGAGAATCCGGTGTTGTAATGCAAGGCAACCTCAATGGGCACCCCGCTCTTCTCCGTGGTCATATCAATGGTGTTTTCAATCAGCTTTTCACGGCTTTCATCCAGATATTCCACAAATTCCCGCAAACCGTACTCGGAATAGAACACCTCGTGGCGGGGTTCCTTGGTCTCGGCGTCCAAATCACGCTTATCCGTGATAGACAAGCGGATGCCTTTGTTCAGATAAGCCAGTTCCCGCAAACGGGTTGCCAATATGTCATAACTGTATTCCGTCACATAGAAAATAGAATCGTCCGGCTTAAACGTAATCATGGTACCGGTACGGTCCGTTTCTCCGATAACGGCAACATCGCCCTCCGGAATTCCCTTGTGGTAGACCTGACGCCACACCTTGCCCTCCCGGCAGATTTCCGCCGTCAGCGTCGTAGACAGGGCATTGACGCAGGATACGCCCACGCCGTGCAAACCGCCGGACACCTTATAAGAATCCTTGTCAAATTTACCTCCAGCGTGCAGTACCGTCATCACCACTTCCAAAGCCGATTTGTTCTCTTTGGAATGCCGTGCTGTCGGGATACCTCGTCCATTATCCTGTACCGAAATCGAGTTGTCCTCGTGAATCGTAACCTGTATGTCGTTACAATAACCTGCCAACGCCTCGTCAATGGAGTTGTCCACCACTTCATACACCAAATGATGCAAACCTTTTACGTTCACATCCCCGATATACATGGAAGGACGCATTCTGACAGCTTCCAAACCTTCCAGTACCTGAATACTGTCCGCAGAATACTCTCGTTCTGTTTTCTCTATCTCTTCGCTCATATTAGTTTAATTGATTCTTTTCGCAAACGTGCAAATATAAGCATTATTCCTCAAAATACCGCAAAAAAACGAACCATAATTTCCTGCCATTTGCATCCGTTTTTGCTATTCCTGTTTTTTGTCCGACTCCGGCAGAACATAGACCAGTCGCCAGTTTCCGGCATCATCCTTCAAAGTCAATTCTCCTTCGGCAATCTGAAAATGCTTCACCTGCGACAAGGCTTTCAGGTAGTTATCCTCAAACTCCAAATCCGGGCAAGCCATCATCGTGGCACCTCCCGGATGAACGGTCATATTGCCCTCCGCATCCGCCTCATATTCTCCGAAAAAGCGATTACAACCTGCGGAACCATAAACAGCGGTACTGTCACTGAACAACAAAACCGGCAACTCAGCAGGATTCGTCACCGCCTCACCGTTCATCTGCATGGCTTTCAACTGCCATTCACGCTCTTTCAATAACTTCAAGGCATTTTCGTTGCCTTTGCAACCTGCCAACACAAGAGGCAGGACAAGCATCATCCATTTCATCGTTTTCATTTTTATTTTATTTAGAATGGTTTATCATTCCACCCGGGCATACAGGTCGTATTCATCGGCATCTACGATTTCAACCTCGTAAAACGCACCGATTTTCAGCGACTTGTCGCTACTTATCAACACCTCCGGGTCAACATCCGGAGAATCGTGTTCGGTCCGTCCGATGTAATACGCCTCTTCCCTGCGGTCAATCAGCACCTTCACCCGCTTTCCCAGCAGGGAGGCATTGACCGAACGGGATACTTCCGACTGAATCTCCATAATCCGTTCCGCCCGCTCCTTCTTCACCTCTTCCGGAACATCGTCCGCATAATGTTTGTCACAATACGTGTCCTCCTCGTGCGAATACGGGAATACCCCCAGACGCTCAAACTTCATTTCCCGGACAAAGGCGCAAAGCTCCTCGAAATCCTCCGGCGTCTCGCCGGGATGACCGGTCATCAAGGTCGTCCGGATAAAAATGCCCGGCACTTCCTGACGGATTTTACGAATCAGGTCTATGGTTTGTTGCTTGGTAATCCCTCTTCGCATCCTTTTCAGCATCGGGTCGCTGCAATGTTGCAAAGCGATATCCAGATACTTGCAGACGTTTGGACGCTCACGCATCACCTGCAGCAAGTCTTCCGGAAAACCTGCCGGATAGGCATAATGCAACTTAATCCACTCCACTCCGTCAATCTCCGAAATCCTGCCGATTAACTCTGCCAAACGGTTTCTGCCGTATAAATCCGTGCCGTAATAAGTCAGGTCCTGGGCGACCACCAGGATTTCCCGGACACCGTTCTTCACCAATTCCCGGCATTCGTCCAGCAACTCTTCAAAATCCCTGGACTGATATTTCCCCGTCATAATCGGTATCGCACAATAAGAACAAGTCCGATTACACCCCTCCGAAATCTTCAGGTAAGCATAGTGGGCAGGCGTTGTCAACAAACGCTGGTTGCGAATGGACTGGTCAAAATATTCCCCCATTTTCTCCAACACGCCTTTCCAGTCGAACTTCCCGAAAAAAGCATCCACTTCCGGAATCTCCGCTTTAAGCTCTGCGCCATAACGCTGTGACAAGCAACCAATCACATACAACTGCCGGATATATCCCTCTTTCTTGCGCTCCACCTGTTCCAATATGGTATTGACCGACTCTTCTTTCGCATCACCGATGAAACCGCAGGTATTCACGATGACCACGTCGGCATCCGAATTTTCCACGTCCGTTTCAGTCGCATATCCGGCATGAGCCAATTGTTTCAGCAACATTTCACTGTCCACCAGATTCTTGGAACACCCCAAACTGATTACGTTGACCTTTTTCATACCCCCATTCGCAAACAACTAATTTTTTTTTCAAGAACACAAAGGTACAAAAAATAGCTATCTTTGCCGTATATTCCCGCAGAATGAATACAGAAAAGCAAGGACAATGGCTGCCGACCTCCGCCAAAGAGGTCAAAGAAAGGGGCTGGGACTGCCTCGACGTGATTCTAT
>CAMWQQ010000037.1 GCA_947176455.1 uncultured Odoribacter sp.
GACCGATTGTTTTACCGATGTCAAAGTATCTTCCGTTAACGGTTTGCCGAGCAATTTGTACGTCATGAACGGCGGAGATTTGAAGAACAACGGTTATTCGGTGTCGATTATGGGTGTGCCGGTGAGGACCAACGACTGGCAATGGAGCCTTTCCACCTATTTTTCCGGCAACCTGAACAAAGTGCGTTCGAAGAGCGTTGATAAATATATGGTGGATGACTACCTCAGCGGTACGGCATTGGTCGACGGTGAAGCGATCAGTTCTTTCTACTCTTATCGTTTCTTGGGACTGGATCCTGCTGTCGGTGTACCGGTATTTGATGATTTTGCCGACCGCCAGCATTTGTTGGAAGGCAAGAACATGGAAGAGACCGTGAGACTGGTCATGGAAAAAAGCGGTCAGCGCGACCCGATTTTTACGGGTAGTTTCTCCACATCGGTGACTTACAAGAGTTTCTCTCTGGGAATGCACATGTCTTATAGCTTGGGCTCGAAAGTGCGGTTGTTCTCCCTGTATTCGCCGATTGTGAGCGGTGTCCGTTCGGACAACAACGTGCGCAAGGAATTTGTGAACCGTTGGATGGCGCCCGGCGATGAGGCTTATACGGATGTTCCGGTCATCCTGTCGCCGTCCGACCCCGACTATGACAGATACCGTTATCATTATTCGACCGGCGGTCAGGAGCATGTTCAGCTATTTGCCAACAGCATTTGGGAAATGTATGACAAATCGGACAAGCGCGTGGTGAGTGGCAACTATTTGAAATGCTCGTCGTTCTCGTTGCGTTACTCCTTGAAATCCGAATGGTTGCGCCACACGCCTTTTTCCAATGTGCAACTGAGTCTCAACGGCATGAACCTGTTTACGATTTCAGCGAAAGAACTGAATGGACAGTCCCCCTCGCAGGCTGGTTTTGCCAAACCCAATCTGTCGTTGAGACCTTCTTACACTTTCCAAATGAATGTTACCTTTTAAATCGAGAGACGAATGAAAAACTTATTATTTATATTGATCATTGCGATATCGGCGGGAAGTTGTGGCTTTCTGGACGAATATTCCCAGGATTTGGTCGTGGCGAAATCCGTATCGGATTTCGATGAGGTCCTGTTGGGCGACGTGTACATGGACAGCAAGAAGGAAGTGAGAGAATTGTTAAACGGAGATTGTGGCTGGTGGTTGCATATCCTGGACGATGACGTGACCTCTCCCATGGTGGAGATGCTTGTCCGTGATGCAAGATGTATGCGCGGTACCTATTACGGGTATTATGCCTGGCAAATGGAAGTGGGACGGAATTATGACGGAAGTGGCATGGAGGCGGACGACCAGCTTTGGAGCGATTTTTATAAACGGATAAACATCTGCAACATCATTTTGGATGAAATCGATAACGTGGAGATTCCGGAATCCGATGAGGCGGATGCGCTTCGGGTCAAGGGTGAGGCACATTTCCTCCGTGCCTATTATTACTTTTACTTGGCGAACATCTATGCGGACGCTTATCAGCCGTCGAAGGCTGCCCAGACGCTGGGCGTGCCCTATAAGCTTACTTCATACGTGGAGCACGACAAGGACAAGGATACGCAGTTCGAGCGTGCTCCCCTTGACAAGGTATATGCCGGTATCGTGTCGGATTTGCGGAAATCGGTTGATTACCTGACCCGGAGTCCGCAGACGCATTCCTTTTACCGGGTTTCCAAAGAAGCGGCGCAACTGTTTTTAAGCCGGGTCTATCTGTTCATGCAGGATTGGCAGAATGCCGCCTTAGCAGCGGAAGCCGTGTTGGAAACGAAATCGGCGTTGAAGAATTATGCCGGCGTGGGTGAGAAAGACTTGGTCATTGACCGCAACAATCCTGAAATCCTGTTCTCGCAAGGTTCTCTGAATGTGCAAAATTGTTTTGCCGGTGACGGCGGGGATTTTTGCATCTCTTCGGAATTGTATGAAATGTATGACGATGCCGACTATCGGAAAGCCTTGTTTTTCAGAGAAAATGGAGGCGTGTTCGCCTTGAACCGGAAATATCAGCGAGGACTGCACCAGTCTTACGTTTCCGACCTTTATCTGTTGCGAATCTCGGAGGCTTACCTGAATGCGGCGGAAGCACGTGCCATGCTGGGAGATAACGTGGCCGCTTCCGAATGGCTGAGCCGTTTCCGGTTTTATCGCATTGACGGATGGCAGAAAGTGGTGTACGATCCCGTTGCCGTTATCGACGAGGTGCGCAACGAGCGGAGAAAGGAATTTTGCCTGGAAGGTCATCGCTGGTTCGACCTGAGGCGTTATGCCGTCTGTAGCCAGGCGCCGATGCAGAAAGAAATCGAGCATGTATTGGTGCTGTTTGCGGACAAACATTTCCGTTTCGAGCAGGCGGAAGTTTACCGGTTGGAGAAAAACGACCCGGCTTATACGTTTGCCATTCCCCGTTCCGTACTGGAATTCGATACGGGTATGCCGAACAACGTCCGTCCTTCCAGAAACTATGTTTCTCTTCTATTAGAACTTGAGTCTGACCCGAAAAATTGACCGATATGAAGAAATATGTTATTTTGCTATGTTTAGGCGTTTGTTGCCTGTGGGGCTGTAAACAGGAGGGCGAACTGGATTCCACCATTGCCCTAGATAACCTGTTTGCTATTAAAGATGTGCCTAACGACCCGGTGAAACACCGTGTTTACGAGATCTTTGAAAAATATGAAGTACCGGTGTATTTCAACGACACCATCGGCAAGTATTTGTTGAAAATGGACGTTTCGGGACAGCCGGTGTACCGTTATGAAGTGCTTGACCCGGCATGGAGCTGGAGCAGTTATTCATCGACAAAGTTTTCTTACGGCTATCTGACGGATGCGGACGAACAGATGAAAGCGTTGGATGTGGTGGAGGAATACTTGGAGACCAATCAACGTGCCATGTATCCGTTCTGTTTCTTTATCGCCGATTCAATCATGCGAACTACTGTGTCAAACAATATTCCTGAAATAAAGGTGACAAAAAATGGTTTCAGCATACATTTCCGAACCATTCTGTATGCTCCTATTGAAGATGCGTCGCCCCAGGAGGTGGTAACGCAAATGAAGCGGTCGATGGTGAAGGATAAAATCCAACAATATACCACGGATTTGAAGTATTTCAATGAGGTTTCAGACAAGAACTGGTATTGGAAGAGTTGGAATGAGGAATTGCATGCAGAGATCCCTTCAGGTTTAGATATGCGACGATTGAATCCGGATTTTGTTAGTAAATGGGATGATGAATATCCGTTGACGGAAGAAGAGCTTGAAGAACTGCGTGTTTTAATGAGACCGTATTGCGGAGCGTTTGGCTTTGTAATGCCAGACCCGCAAACAGGAAGCCAATCACCTGCTGATCAGGAGACGGATTTGGAATGTTACGTGAAAGTGATGCTGGTAACCTCGGATAAGGATTTTCGTGAACAATGGGGGAGTTGTCCGTTGGTTATGCAAAAATATGAAATCTTGTATAAGATTATCAAGGAGAAATTAGGCGTTGAATTGTAAAATGAAGACCATGAAAAAATTGATATGGATATTGTTGGGTGCAGTCCTGTTGTGGAACTGCAAGGAGGAGAATGGAGGGATTGTCGCGCCGGAGGGCGTTGTATCTGAATTTACCGATGCGCGCGACTCAAAGGTGTATCGTTGCGTGACCATCGGCGAGCAGACGTGGATGGCTGAAAATCTGGCCTATCGTTTGCCCATGGGAAGCATAGATGGATGTTTTACTTACTTGGAAGGTGTTGTGGAAACGGATAAGATAGAGATTACCTATGATGATTTCCTAGAAGCAATTCAGCAAGCTATTGATGAGGGTAGATATAGCGATGATATGGGAATGCTGGGGTTTATTTTGAGTTCGAGCTCTACAATAGACGGTTTCTTTGTTGAATTGAAGTCTTGGATTGAGTATGATGAGGAGGAGTATGATGTGTTTGGATTACAACCTGCTTGGGATTTTTCCGAAGAGATTCGGAAAGAATTGAAACCGTCACCTATCGCCATTGCGGAGGCGGTGGAAACGGAGTTGACTTCAGCGGAAGAAGACAATGGCGCTTACAGTAGCGTCAACGGTTTCTTGTACACCTATGAAGCTGCCCAGAAAGTGATTCCGGAGGGATGGCGTTTGCCGACGGACGAGGATTGGAAAAAATTGGAGGCGTTTTTGGGCATGAACGACAAGGAACTGGATGTTTTGGATGAATGGCGGGATGACGGAGCCGGCAGGTTGCTCAAGGACGAGCATACCGGTTTCAACGTGACCTACGGAGGGGCGAAAGCCTACGGACGTTTCAATCCTTCTGGAAGGAATCCGAAACTTTATTGTTATATCAACAAAGGTACCAACGCTTATTTCTGGTCTTCTTCCAAGCTCCAGCAGAACGATTCCACGCAGGTGGCAATCATCCGTTCCGTGTCGCAATGGGACGACCGGATATTGCGGGGAACGAGCAATTTAGAGGCGGCTTACAGCATCCGTTGCATCAAGGAGTAAGGCGAGGACAGAGGATATGATGACTTGGTTCAGGTATCCCTATGCGGAAGCTATCGGAACAATGGTCGGTTTCCGTGATTTGGATTCGTTTATGACGGGAATCAAAAACTTCGTGGAAAAGTAGGGGAATATGCCAGAAAAAAAGACTTCCATGCCAACCGGTATGGAAGTCTTTTTTATATCCGGTGGAATCCGGTTACAGAATCAGTTTGTAACCCTTGCCGTGCACGTTGATGATTTCCACGGAGGGGTCTTTTTTCAGGTGTTTGCGCAGTTTGGTGATGTAAACGTCCATGCTTCTCGCATTGAAGTAATTGTCGTCCGCCCAGATGTTTTTCAGGGCATAATTTCTTTCCAATACTTTGTTTACGTTCAAACACAACAGTTTCAGCAGTTCGGACTCCTTGGTGGTCAGTTTCTGTTCCGTTTCCCCGTCGAACAGGGTCTGTTTCTTGGAATTGAAGGTCAGTTTGCCGATTTTGAAAATCTCTTGCTCGTCCTCGGGTTTCAAACCAGTAGAACGGCGCAATACGGCTTCGATTCTCAGCAACAGTTCTTCCATACTGAACGGCTTGCTCATATAGTCGTCGGCACCCAACTTGAATCCTTCCAGGACATCCTCTTTCATATTCTTGGCGGTCAGGAAGATGATTGGAATTTCGCTGTTGATTTGCCGTACTTCCTTGGCTAAGGTGAAACCGTCTTTTTTCGGCATCATCACGTCAAAGATACAAATGTCAAAAGGTTGGTTCAAGAAGGCTTCATAAGCAACTTCCCCGTCCTCGCACAAAGTCGTATCGAATCCTTTCGCTCTCAGGTATTCTTTCAAAAGCATTCCCAGGTTCGTATCGTCTTCTGCCAGTAAAATTTTTATTTTCTCGTCCATAACTATTTAGTTTTAAATAAATTCTTTAGAAAAATATACGCTTTTAGAAAAATAAAGTTCTCTTTACTTTTTGTTTTTTTTCAGTGAGGGGCAAAATGACGTCGAAACGGCTCCCTTTTCCTTCCGCGCTTTCCACCTCGATACGTCCGCCGTGCGCCTCGACAATCGTTTTTACATAAGAGAGTCCCAAGCCGAATCCTTTTACGTTGTGCAAATTTCCGGTAGATACCCTGTAAAAACGTTCAAAAATCAACTTTTGTTCTTTCGTTGCAATTCCAATGCCATTGTCTATCACGCTGATGATGATTTCACTTCCCTTGTTTCGGGTATAGACGTTGACTTCTGGTATTTTGACGCAATATTTGATCGCATTGTCCAGCAGGTTGGAAATGACGTTGGTGATGTGCACTTCATCCGCATATACTTCGTCGTTGTCCGCCTCCAGGTAACAGGACAGCTGACCTCCCTTGTCTTCTACCCGCAGGCTGAATTTGCCGACCAGGTTTTCCACCACCTCGTTCAGATTCACGTTCTTTAATTTCAGCTTCATCCGGGTTTCGGTGAACAAGGCGGTCTGCAACACTTTCTCCACCTGAAAGGTCAGTCGCTTGCTCTCGTCCCGGATGATGCCGGCGATGTGGTCAATCGTGGTCGGAGAGTGGTTGACGGCGCCGTCTTTCAGCATTTGCGAGGCAAGGGAAATTGTGGCTATCGGCGTTTTGAACTCGTGCGTCATGTTGTTGATGAAATCGTTCTTGATGACGGAGAGTCTTTTTTGCCGGATGATGACGGTGATGCAGAAACTGAAACAGATGACCAGTAGAATGGTGATAATCAGACTGGGCAACAATAAAAATATGGAAGAAAGCAAGTCGTGCGCCTGCTCCGGAAAAATCAATATCAGGCTGGCGACGCTCTGCGTCTCTCCGAAATACATCTTGCGGTTGTAGACGTATTCGGAATTGCGGTAAAGGAAATTCTGGGACATTAGCGTGAACTGGCCTTTTTCTTTCACGGCGAACTCGAATTTTGCCGTGATGCCGTTGTTGGTCAATCGCTCGGTCAACACCTGTTTCAGGTTGATACCACTGATTCGTTCCTCCAGCGTTTTTCCGGGCGCATTGGAAACAATCATCAGGTCGTAGTCTTTTCCCAGGCTGTTTTTCAGTTCCTGACGGGATTTTTCAATTGAATTTTGTAGGCTTTGGTTGCCTGTCTTGCCGAACAGGGCGCTTGCCTCTTTGCTTTTGGAATCGTATCCCACCGGACTGCCGGAGTAGTCTCTCACGATGTTTACTTTTTCCGTGCCGTGCAATCCCGGTTTGAGGTCCAGTCCCAGAGGTCTCCCCTGTATCGGTCCGTTCTTGCCCGACCGGTTGGGGGCGGTAGCCGGTTTCTCCCGATTGCTTTGCTGTCTGTCCTTCTCTTCCAAAACAGAAATCGTCTCATTAATGGATTTGTTGACCAGATAGTCGAACTGCGCTTTCTTCAACTTGAAAGCGGTCCGGAAATAACTGGCCTGTGTGAATATCAATCCCAACAAGGCAACTCCCATCACCACACCTAAAATGACAATCTGTTTTTTTCTCATACCCTACAAATTTAACATTTCGATTTTAACACTTCACGCTCTTCACACACTTTAACCTATGAAGTGACTTTATAACAATCCGTCTTTTAAACACTTCCCTCGGTTAATCGTGTATTTGTAAAAATACAACCGCTCCGGACCTGTAAAATAAATGTTAAAACAATCTTCCGACTTCACGCTTCCGCTATGAATCTCAAAACAAACTCATCTGTTCGCCATCCGGACGTTGTCTTTCTTTTCCCAAATGCTTGTATGCCAGTTCCGTGACTTCCCTGCCCCGGGGGGTCCGTTTGATAAAGCCTTCTTTGATCAGGAAAGGTTCGTAAACCTCTTCCAGGGTTCCGGCATCCTCGCCTACGGCAGTCGCAATTGTCGTCAGTCCGACGGGACCGCCTTTGAATTTCTCTATGATCGTCAATAATATCTTGTTGTCCATTTCATCCAGCCCGTACTTGTCAATGTTCAGGGCTTCCAGTGCATAACGGGTGATTTCGTGGTCGATGTTTCCGTTGCCCTTCACCATAGCGAAATCCCGCACCCGGCGCAAGAGGGCGTTGGCGATACGGGGGGTTCCCCGGCTACGGGAGGCAATCTCTTTGGCGGCCTGGCTCGTGATGCCGATGTTCAGTATGGTGGCGGAACGGTTGATGATACCCGACAGAATGTCGATGTCGTAGTATTCCAGGTGACAATTGATGCCGAACCGGGCGCGCAGGGGTGCTGTCAAAAGTCCGCTTCGGGTTGTCGCTCCGATTAACGTGAACGGATTGATTTGAATCTGTACCGACCGGGCGGCGGGTCCCTTGTCTATCATAATGTCTATGCGGTAATCCTCCATGGCCGAATACAGGTATTCCTCTACCACTGGACTCAGACGATGAATCTCGTCAATGAACAGGACGTCGTTCTCTTCCAGGTTTGTCAACAGACCGGCAAGGTCGCCCGGTTTGTCCAGCACCGGACCGGAGGTGATTTTAATCCCTACGCCCAGTTCATTCGCTATAATTGTGGACAGGGTGGTTTTCCCCAGTCCCGGAGGACCGTGCAGGATGACGTGATCCAAGGATTCGCCCCGCATCCTGGCTGCCTGCACGAAAATCTCCAGATTCTCGACAATTTTCTTTTGCCCTTGGAAATCGCTGAAGTTCAGCGGTCTTAACGCTCGCTCGAATTCCTTGTCCGATTCTTTCAACGCATTGCTGTCCCGAATATCAAATTCACTCATACCTGCTGATTTGAAATTAATGAAACCCTGTCTATGGCATACACTTTTCTGTCACAAATGACTTGTCACCCATAAACGCCGCTTTTATTCCTGCTCAAAAGTAGAAAAACAAAATCTGAACTCAAAATGCCCGGACGGAAAGACGCAAAGATTAACTTGCCGTCTTTTTTCTTTTTAATTTTTTCCTAATAAACGGTAAACGTCTTCCTCGATTTTCCGGATAGGCAGGTAAGCCCCGTAGCGGATGTTTTGTCGTAGCTGGACATCCAGGTTGTTGCGGTTGCGATACAGTTCGCAAATCATTTCGCGGGTCACTGTCCGATTCATTTTTGCGGCACGCAGAATGGCTTTGCACACTTCTTTGCAGACCAAGGATACCATGTCGTATAGATTGTGTCCCCGGACGAACAGATAGACGTTGTCCGGCGTTACGCCCAGTTTTAGGTATCTTTGTTTCACCGTCTCCAGGTCGGCGTTCGGATAATTTTGCTGGAGATGTTGTACTTTCCATTCCACTCGGTGGCGCAATTCTTCCAAAGCCTTTTCCGCATTGTCGCACGCCAGGGGATGTGCCTTGGAGTTCGTCAAACCGATATAGGAATCGAAAGCGTATTGATTGAAACGTGATGGTTCAGCATTTTGGAAATACAAATGCCAGATGAACAATTCATAAAGGATGTTGGAAAACCGCTTCAAAAAAGCGGGGAAATCGAATATTGTATTCTCCAGATGCGTCACCCGGCAACATACATCGTGCAGTCCGTCAGCGAAACAATGGTGATTCTCAAATGAATAGGTGTATGTCTGCAACACAAAGTGCCGGACATCCATTCGCGATTCACGGAGCAGATAACGGTAATCGCTGTCGATGCAGATAAAAAAGTCCGGACTCAAAAAAGGGAAATATTTCAGGCACTGGGTCACTCCGGAAGTTTCCCGTCCGTATTCGTTTCGTGAGCCAGAAATAAAATGAAACCTGTCGTTCGGGCGAAAGTGCTTCAATATCTGTTTCCAGAATGCGACGTCGTCTTTGTTTTCCACGTGAACGGTTGCCCGGCAACGCAACATTTTCGCATCCAAGGCAAAACGTCGCGCCGCACCGGAAAAATGGATTTTCCTGTCTACCCCGTTTTTATTTTCACGTACAAACATAAATGAAACAATCCGTTTTTAACTCGTATCTTGTCCGCGCCGTCCGTTTGTCTTATTCCTTGTTTCTCAGACTAATCAAGTCCTCCACGAATACCAGCTTGTTGCCCCACCCGTCTCCAAAAAGACTAGGGGAATGCGTGGAAGTGATAATCTGGCAATTCGGATTCAGCCGGCGAATCTCTTCAAACAATTTGTATTGCCATTCGATGTGCAGGGAGATTTCCGGTTCGTCCATCAGCAGGATATAAGGTTGCTCCTCCATTAGGAATACGCGCATCAGTATCAACAGCAATTGTTTCTCGCCGGAGGACAATTTATATAAAGGAATGACTTCCCCGTCGTCTATGAATATGAGGTGATTGGTGTGCGGGTCTATCTGTATCGTTTTCTGGGTCTTGGCGAAAAGCCGATCCACCGTCTCAAAAAGCGCCCGTATCCGCCGGTTGATGTTGTCCGCTTCCTCTGGAAAATTCGTTGCTTTCAGCCGGTAGTCGGAGAAAGAGGGTGTCGCTCCCCCGATGTCGTACACGATGTCGTGCAGTTCGTTGTATAGTTGGCTGTACTCTTTGCCTGCCTTGGGTTTGTCCCGAAAAGGCACGTCAAACGTGCTTATCTTCTGATACCTGATGTCGCCCCGGGCGTTTTTCAACGCTATCGCATTCATTCCGGGCACAAACGCTACCGTCCGCCCGTCCAGGGTGATTTCCACTTCCACGCCGAATGTTTTCAGACGTTTCACGTCGGCGGTCAGCATCGCGTCCAAGATGTTGAACAACGTGGTTTTGCCACTACCGTTGATGCCTATCAGGATGTTTACGTCCGGATTCAGATTTTTCCAGGAAAAATCGTATTTACACCACAAATTTCGAATCTCTATACATTGTATCATAGCTTCAAACAAAAGGTCTGATGAAAGCAAAGACGCTTCAACTCTCTGAACAAAGATAGGAAAGTAAAACCGAAAAACAAATGATAAACCGAATAACCGAATCGGAAAAACGGTAATTTTGCACCACGGATATTTTAAATACAGGTTTTGATATGAAAGGATTATATACCATTTTGTTGTTGGTCTGCTCCAACGTCTTTATGACTTTTGCGTGGTACGGTCATTTGAAATTACAGGAAGCGAAAATCAGTACCCACTGGCCTTTGATAGGAGTTATTCTGTTCTCCTGGGGTATCGCTTTCTTTGAATATTCGCTTCAGATTCCGGGCAACCGAATCGGTTTTCAAGGCAACGGCGGACCGTTTACGTTGGTTCAGTTGAAGGTCATTCAAGAAGTCATCACCTTGATTATCTTTGCCGTTTTCACCTTGATTTTTTTCCAAGGGGAAACGTTAAAGTGGAATCATCTGGCAGCTTCTGTCTGCTTGGTTATGGCGGTTTATTTTGTGTTTATGAAGTAGAGCCTTTTCGGAAGTTCTGCCCCTTCCGGACATTTGTCCGAGGTAAAGGCTTTACAGGTCTTCTATTTCTCGTTCCGACAATCCTGTGACTTGGGCGATGAAAGCCGTTTCGCCACCCAGCGCTTTCATTTTGCAGGCTATTTTGAGTTTTTCGCTCTTTTCACCTTCCCGGTATCCTTCTCGGCGACCTTCCTGATGCCCTGCCTGGTGTCCTTCT